>DFXU01000024.1 GCA_002383285.1 Caryophanales bacterium UBA4100 | reverse complement strand
TGCACTTATTCCGGTAACGAATAACGCACCTGTTGCAAGAGCACCGAAGATGACATGTGGGAATTCGACCCATAGCTGTTTATTTCCTAATAAGGCGAAGAAGCTGGTCATCTCTGCACGTCCATTGGCAATTTCATAACCAACAGGCTCCTGCATGAACGAATTTGCACTAAGAATCCATAAGGCTGATAAGGTTGCGGCAACCGCAACAAGCCAGATGGAGGTCAAGTGCACCTTCTTCGACAATCGATCCCATCCGAAAATCCAGACACCCAGGAAGGTAGACTCTAGGAAGAAGGAGACCAGTGCTTCTACCGCAAGCGGACCGCCAAAGACTGCACCAACATACCGAGAATAGTCCGCCCAATTCATTCCGAATTGAAACTCTTGCATAATACCCGTTACAACACCGACAGCGAAGTTAAGTAGGAATATCTTTCCCCAGAACTTCGCCATCTGCTTGTACTTATCATCATTCTTTACGACATACAAGGTTTGCATGAATGCAATTAAATAAGCAAGCCCAATCGTTAATGGAACGAACAAAAAATGATAAACAGTAGTAATACCGAACTGCCACCTGGCCAATTCTAGTGCTTCCACCTTAAAACCACCCCTCTCATTACCATTACTATAGAATGTTTTGGGAATTTCATCCTATGATTTTGGTCACGGTATTTTTTGCAATAAAAAGACAACCGAATTGAAGAACACGGAAGAGGTGGATGTAGTATGGAATGGATGATATATGGGATGAAAGAAGGGCGAATGAGGGTGGATTTTCGTTATTCTTCGTATCAGGATGATAATAGTTTGCTGAATTCTTCAACCACTACTGCTATTTTTTTGTCGCGATATCTTGACCAGTTTACAATCCCTGTTGCAATGATCTTCGTATTCTTAGCTTCACAGATTTTTGTCATCTGAGTGATCGCTTGGTTGCCTCCCATCCATGGATAGGGGAAAAATTCGGTTACATAGCAAACAACTTTCTTCTGTTGCAAAGATGGTATTTGTGATATATATGCCTTCATTACTGGTGAGAGAGAAAAACCTCGAACTGGGGCTCCGAAAATGAGTGCATCGTATCCAGATATCTGTGGTATGCGCTCTAGCACGATTTTTTGCACATCCTGTTGGTTATCCTGTAGCGCGATTATTTTCTCAATGGATACTGAATGCCCTTTGCGAAGTAAGTTTTCCTGGAGCTTCTCAGCAACTGAATACGTGTTTCCAGTGTGGGGATGCACAATCCTGTAAGACTTTTGTGAAGTTTGTATGACGAACATGGACCCCGCCGGGGTCCATGTTCAAGTAGGGATTTATTCGGTTGCTTCGATTCGTGCAAGCTCTTTATGTACAATCGGTGCGACCTTGGTGCCGAGCAGTTCGATGGCATGCAAGACCTCGCGGTGTGGCATTGTACCGACATTGACGTGAAGGAAGAATCGCGTAACACCTAAATTGTGGCGAAGCAGAATAATCTTCTCCGCCAAATACTCGGGATCTCCGACATAGAGAGCTCCGCGAAGACTCCGAGCTTCATCGTAGGTGGCACGGGTATAAGGCTGCCCCCAGCCCCGCTCGCGCCCGATGACATTCATCTGAGCCTGAGTAGGGAGGAAGAACAAATCTGCAGCTTGCTCAGTTGTTTCTCCAACAAATCCGTGTGAATGCGTAGCAATCTGCAGTTTCTCTGGATCATGCCCAGCCTGCGCGGCGGCCTTCTTATAAAGGTCAACTAAGGGAGCAAACCTCTCTGGCATTCCACCGATGATGGCGAATGCAATCGGAAGTCCCAGCATTCCTGCACGAATGGCTGACTCTGGATTTCCACCGCTAGCGATCCATACCGGCAACGGATTTTGCACGGATCGTGGATAGATGCCCAGGTTATCGATGGCAGGACGATGCCCGCCTCTCCAAGTCACTTTCTCTGAGGATCTGATTGCGAGAAGCAGCTCCAGCTTCTCCTCGAACAATTCATTATAATCATCAAGGCTATATCCAAATAGGGGAAAGGATTCGATAAACGATCCGCGCCCTGCCATAATCTCGGCTCGACCATTTGAAATGCCATCAATTGTGGAGAAAGCCTGATACACGCGAACCGGGTCGTCCGAGGATAACACGGTAACGGCACTTGTGAGTCTAATCCGTTTGGTCATGGCTGCCGCTGCTGCTAGTACAATGGCAGGGGAGGAGCCGGCATAATCGGGTCGGTGATGCTCTCCAACGCCATAGACATCTAAACCAACTTGATCGGCCAATACGATTTCCTCAACCGCATTGCGCAGTCGCTCGGCATGGCTGATAACCTCTTTTGTGACTGGGTCCGGTGTCGCTTCTAAGAATGTGCTGATTCCGATCTCCATGATGTTTGCCTGTGTGGCCATATCATTCGCCTCCTCTATTCCTTATATTTTAACGAATTTTTTATAGTATCTCAAGTTTTGTAAGTTGATCTGATTCAATATGGTAATATCGGGTTAAGTACAAGTAGATAGAGCGTGTCTAAGAAGATGACGATGTGTGAAGGGATTGGGACCAAGAGTTAGGTATTAACGCTTAGTCTGATCATTTCCCACCTTGTTTATTTTTTTGAAGATGCTTTTTTTTTTGTTATGTTCCATACAGATTTAATGAGGAGTTGCTAAGAATGATTAGAAGAAGTAGCAGGCAGGCATTTGTTTGGGTTTTAATTGTATGTTTAATGTTATCATCCGTTAGTTTAGTATCTGCGGCAAGTGCCGATGTGAAAGGGCATTGGGCAGAGCCTACGATTAATAGCTGGACAAGCCAAGGGTTTGTAAAAGGATATGAAGACGGCACGTTCAGACCTGAGGTTAAGGTGAATCGTCAAGAGTTTACAGCATTCGTAAATCGCTCTTTCTCATTTGTAGCGCATGCCGCTATTGATTTTTCGGATGTTACAGCAACAGATTGGTCTTATTCGGATATATCAAAGGCGAAAGCAGTCGGATATATTAGCGGATACCCAGATGGGACATTCGGACCGAAGAAAGAAATTAGTCGTCAAGAAGCAGCGGTTATTATAGCTAATTTACTAGAGTTGAAAATTTCTTCGTCAGCCGACCTGTTTGTAGATGCGAAGAACAGTGCTGCTTGGAGTAAAAGTGCTATTGGAGCGGTCAATGACCAAGGGATTATGGTTGGTTATCCAGATGGTACATTCCGTCCAGAACAATCCGTCACTCGTGCGGAAACGGTTGTCCTCCTCGACAGAGCATTAAAAGTAAGAGCAGCGATGATTCAAACGACTACCTATGATAAGGCAGGCACTTATGGCCCGTTATCTGGCATCGAGACCATCGAAGGAAATGTGGTTATCTCTGCTCAGGATGTTACCCTTCAGAATGTAACCATTACTGGCGACCTTCTATTGGCAGCAAGTATTGGTGAAGGTGATGTATTCCTTCAGAATGTAACCGTTGAAGGGAAAACAGTCGTAGAAGGCGGCGGTGTGAACAGCATCTATTTTGAAAATTCTACGATTGGTCCTGTTGTTGTCAACAAACCAAACAGTAGCGTCCGAATTGTTGCTTCTGGTACTACGACTGTTGGGGAAGTTACCCTTCAATCCAGTGCATTACTAGAAGAATCAAATTTAACAGGCGCAGGATTTCAAGATGTTGTCGTATCAGCAGCAATGCCTGATGGGTCCAATGTGCAATTGGATGGAAAGTTTGTAAACGTTGATGTGAATGCGAATAACATAACAATGGATATCCCAACAGGGACAGTGACTAACTTGGATATGAATGCAACATCTACTGGATCTACAGTACATGTAGAAGCTGCAGCGCATATTAATGCACTTCTTCTTGATGCAGCAGTCGCAATTACCGGAAAAGGAACTATTGATCGTGCAGAGCTGAATGTGTCTGGCGCTACTATCGAACAAACGCCTAAGACTATTGAGGTAGCTGATGGCGTTATTGCAACAGTTGGTGGACTTCCTGCTGTTACGACAAGACCAACGCCAGCACCTACTCCACCATCGACATGGACACCGCCGACTCAGAGCAGTACTAAAGCTATGACGAGCTTTAACTTTTCTGGACTTACGCCAAACGTTGTAGGAACGGTTAATGAAGATGCGAAGACAATCGCTCTTACAGTTCCGTTCGGGACGAATGTCACTACATTGGTTCCTACCATTGTAACTACGGGAACGAGTGTATCTCCTAACACAGGAGTAGCTCAAAGCTTTGCAACGCCAGTTACCTATACGGTAACTGCAGAGAATGGCTCGACTTCCGCTTATGTAGTTACGGTTACAGCAGCATCAACTGTAGTTGCAGGAGCGAATGTAACGATTGATGCTCCAGTAAATAACAATATTACAGCATGGTTAGCACCTACGGGTACAGCTTTAATTGCAGCTGGATTTGTTGCTGATGCAGGAGTAACTAAGACAAGCTCAACTGATGCTTCTATTACTGCGCCAACAACATTGGGCAACTACAACTTGTTCTTGGTGGACGCTACGGATGCATTAAACCCAACTGTTACATTATCACCTGTTGGAGCATTAACAGTAGCAGCAGGATGGGGAGTTGACCTTGGAACAGCCGGCAACTTTGCAGTTCTATCAAAAACAGGCATTTCTACTACTGGAAACTCATTGATCACTGGAAATGTTGGTGTTAGTCCATCTGCAGCAAGCTATTTAACTGGATTTGGTCTTACCCTTAGTAGTGAAGGAACATTCTCGACATCCGCCACTGTTGTTGGAAGTGTTTACGCAGCAGACTATACTTCTCCAACACCAAGTAATCTGACTACAGCAATAAGTAATATGGAAACTGCCTACACAGATGCTGCGGGACGTGCATCCAATTTTACTGAATTGCACAGTGGAGACATTAGTGGACAAACACTTACACCTGGCGTTTACAAGTGGGGCACCGATGTTCTAATCAATTCGGATGTAACACTAAGTGGTGGTGCAGACGATGTTTGGATCTTTCAAATTAGTCAATCACTCATACAAGCAAGTGGTGCTAAGATTATCCTTACCGGAGGCGCTAAGGCTGAGAATATATTCTGGCAAGTAGCAGGATCTGTTACTATAGGTACTACTGCTCACTTTGAGGGAATCATTCTAGGTAAGACCAATATCGCGGTTCAAACAAACGCAACAGTTAATGGTAGATTATTGGCACAGACGGCAATTACTCTGGATCAGAATGCTGTAGTAGAACCTATCCATAGCGAACGCTAATCTGAGCCTAGGCGATATAGATTTAAATGCTGTATTGGAAAGTATTGACTTACCTGAAATTATTATTAGCTAATAAAGCGAAAAGCACCCTCTATAATCGTCATTGAATGCTCCCTTGGGTTGCACGTGATGAACGTTATAGGGGGTGTTTTTGTTTCCGTTCAGAATCCCTGCTCTTGCGCATATCGTCCCCAGTGAGGGCGGGTGCCATCCACATCCGTAATATCGTAGTCCTCCGACAAGCCCCAAGATGTAAAGCTACGTCCAGACTTTGTCATTATGTCTGAATCAGCCGCTAGTGCAGCAAGACCACGTCCAAGGAAGAAGGGAGTCTCCGATTGGAGGAAGTGAGGATCCTTCTGCACCGCATCGCGCCAATTATTCTCGGTGACACCGAAGTGAGCTAACATCTCCTCAGAACGCAAGAAGCCAGGAGTAATGGAAACTGCCGCTATCCCATGTGGTCGAAGCTCTACAGCTTGAGCCTCTGCGAGGTGAATAACCGATATCTTAGCTAGGCTATACGGAAGGTTGCCGCGATACCGATAATCGAAGCCGTCCGTGACCTCAACGATTAAGCCTGCACCCTTCGCAACTAATAGAGGGGCTCCATAATAGCTTGTGATCATATGGGAGTGAACACCACGCTGCTGCATGAGAATAGCTTTCGACAGCGAGCCCTTCCAGAAGGGAATTCCCCATTCCGATAGAGCTTCACCGCCCCATACATCATTCACGAGAATATCCAATCCGCCATGCTGCTCCTCTTGGATTCTCTCGAATAAGTGCTTCACCTCATCCTTCACAGTATGATCGACTCGTACAGCAATGCCATGACCACCTTGCTCCGTAACCAATTCAGCTGTCTCCTCAATGGTTTCCGGTCGTCCGATATCGGAAGGATTCCCTCTTACACTTCTTCCTGTCACGTACACCGTCGCACCTGCTGCTCCTAACGATATCGCAATAGCTCGTCCTGCCCCGCGAGTTGCTCCGGCCACAACGGCTACTTTTCCAGATAAAGATTTCATTGATTTAAACCCTCCTAAGATCATGTGTGTTCGTTGATACAATATAATCATACCGCACGATATATGACAGCTACTGTCATATATCAATGGTATACTGAGAAAAAAAGAAGTCTAGGAGGATCAAGAGTATGCGTGCGGATCGACTTCTTATGATTTTATCGTTGTTACAAACCCATGGACTGCGATCTTCTCGTGAGCTAGCGATGCAATTAGAGGTATCTGATAGGACGATTCATAGAGATATGGAAGCCCTGAGTGTCGCGGGAATACCCGTTTATGCAGAAAGGGGAGCTAAGGGTGGATGGGCGTTATCCGAAGGTTATCGCAATCAATTAACCGGAATGACGATCGACGAAATCCGTTCTCTCGTGCTGCTTCATTCATCTAGCGTTGTCAGGGACTTGGGTATGCAGGAGCATATGAAATCCGCATTCCGCAAGCTGCTCACTGCACTACCCTCCGCTGCACAGAAGGACGCGGAATTTACGAGGCAGCGCATTCATGTTGATGGTGCAGCTTGGCATCCGTCCAAGCCGTCGAGCTCGAATGTATCACTACTATCTATAGTGCAGCAAGCTGTTTGGGAGCAAGAGGAGCTGCAGATTACCTACAGTGGTTGGGATACAGATTCGGATAAGTTGAGTATTGTACGACCTCTAGGCCTTGTGGCGAAGATGAGCGTTTGGTATATGGTTGCTATGACAGAAGATGAGATCCGTACCTACCGGATTTCTCGATTGAAGGGAGCGACTAAGACTGGAAAGGGATTTGACCGACCGGAACAATTCGATCTCTCAGCTTACTGGGAGGAATCGAATGTAGTATTCAAATCCAACCTTCCAACTTATCCCACCCATGTGAATATTGCTTCAGCTATGTGGAGTAAATTTACTCAAGAGAGATATATGTCGGTGCAGAGCAGCTCAATTATTAGTGAAGATGGGGTTGAAGGTGAGGGTGAGTGGGTGACTGCGCACGTTGATTTCCAAACCATTGAGAATGCCACTCGAATTTTACTAAGCTATGGGCGCAATGCACATGCTCTAGCTCCAGACCAATTACGCCAAGCCGTTTACGAGGAAAGCCGAGCTGTCGTATTGTATTATAAGAACTAAGCTTATGCTTACGAAGTAGTATTATCGACCACTAGCGTGGTCATCTAAAACTTTTAGGACTCCTAAACTAATGACCAGGATAAGGGAGGTAATGAATATGTATTTAGCATGATATTATCCGGATAAGCTTTCCGGTGGGGAGAGGCAACGTGTTGCCATCGCGAATGCATGGATGAACAATACGGCGATCACCGGAAGCTACTAGGTAATTACTCCAACCATCAGCACAACCGGACAATGATCACTGCCCCTTACATCACAATCGATCTGGGCATCGTTTATTAACGAATTTAACCTAGTAGACGTGAGAAAATAATCAATTCTCCATCCAACATTGCGCTCTCTCACGCCGGGCATATTGGACCACCACGAATATGCATCGATCCTGTCTGGGTAGAGGTGGCGGAATGTATCTACAAATCCAGCATCCAGCAATAGGGTCATCTTCTCACGTTCCTCTTGGGTGAATCCGGAATTGTTGCGGTTACCCTTGGCATTTTTCAAATCGATCTCATGATGGGCTACGTTGAGGTCACCGCATACAATTACCGGCTTATGTTGATCCATCTCCTGAAGGAAGCTCCTAAAGCGATCCTCCCATTCCAGTCTTAAAGGTAGCCTCGATAAATCACGCCTAGCGTTCGGTGTATATACATTCACGAGATAAAAACTGTCAAATTGTAACGCCAGAATACGACCCTCAGAATCCGGTAGGTCTACATCCTGATTGAAGCCATAGCGAACCGAGATCGGCTTTACTCTAGAGAATACAGCCGTACCAGAGTAACCCTTCTTCTCTGCATAATTCCAATATTGGATGTATTCCTCGCCTAGTTCTAGGTTGATTTGTCCTTCTTGCAGTTTCGTTTCTTGTATACAGAAGATGTCTGCATCCATTTCCTTGAAGTAATCGAGAAATCCTTTTTTCACACATGCTCTTAATCCGTTTACATTCCAAGATACCAGCTTCATTCGTATGAATTCTCCTAACTATAATAGCCTCGATAGAAGGTTAGGAATTTTAGGATTTACCCTTAAGACTAACATTTTCACACTATGCCAATGCACTAATGTATCGCTCGACTATCACATTACGGTGGTGGAGCTCGTGCCCAGCAATAATGAAACCAAGAGCTCTAACGGTAATTTCATTGTTGCTCACAACGCCGACCCTCGAGCAAGCATCGGCGGACAATGGTTCCAGCAGATTTATGGTTGACTGTCGAACAATGCTGAAGTCGTTAAGCAGATTTGTCAGAGTACGTTCGGAGAAGTCAGAATGCTTCACATAAGCATTCTCGTCGAATCCAGGTAATGGTGTAACGTCGCCTCTAGCAATACGAAGAGCACGGTAGCTCATAATTCGTTCTGTATCGATCATATGTCCAATGACCTCCTTAATGCTCCATTTCCCAGGAGCATAACGGAAGTTAGCTTCATCCTCAGACAAATCCTGAAGCTTAGCGATGATTTGTTTGCCATTCATTTGTAGCTCCTGTAATAAATCATCAGTGGCTACAAGCTCTATATACTTAGTGAAGTAAGTGGGATATTCGGTAATGGCGGGTTTATGGATCATACACGTCAGCTCCCTTACATAAATTTTCTTAGCGTCGACACGACAATCTCATGATCCTCATGATCTGGAAGTCCAGATATAGCAACGGCGCCTACGACACCGACATTCTTAATAATAATGGGGAACCCTCCGCCAGCCGCGGCATGATCACGTAGTGCAGCTTGATATATACTTTCCAGATTCCCTTCACGGGTTTTAAGTCTGTTGCTCATTCGAAAGGAGCTCATCTCGAAGCGCTGGACAACGTTACACTTGCGTCGAAGCCACTCGTCATTATCGGGTGTTGTTCCCTCCATGGCATAATGGAATAGAACGCGGTTATTTCGCTCAATATGTATGGATACGGACTTTCCTCTGCGCTTGACCTCTTCAATGATGGCAAGACCAACCTGTAAAGCAATTTCATGATTGAATGAAGTGAATTGAACCTCGAGTTCCTGCTGCTGTAGCTCAATAAGTAACTGCTCGTTAGCTTCCAATGAAAGTCCTCCTTAAGAATGGGGAATGAAATTGCTTGTATTATACAGCCTTCAAACGATAAGAGCAAACCACCAGTTAAACGCCAAAATAATCAAACAAAATCGTAAAAATACTACATCGACAACATAGAAGGGTGGGGGTAACCTGTTAATAATGGGTAAATTTTAGTTATAATTAGCGTATGCTTAACTAAGTAGTTGTATTGCCCACGAGTATGATTAATCTTAAACCTTATAGGAGGCTGTTATGAAGAAGATACCATTGGAGCAACGTGGAATTACCAATAGTCGAATAGCATTTGGCTGCATGGGATTGGGAAAGAGCCTTAATCCTGCATCAGAGGAAGATATCCTGATTGCTGAGCGGGCGATCGACGCTGCACTCTCGGTTGGAATTACGTTCTTTGATCATGCTGATATTTATTCAAGGGGTAATGCAGAGGCTGTCTTCGGACAAGTTCTAAGAAGAAGGCCAGAGCTTAAGGAACAGATTGTTATTCAGTCTAAGACTGGAATTTGTATCCCTGATGAGAGGTTCGGGAAGCGATATGATTTCTCGAAGGAGCACATTCTTGCTTCAGTCGATGCAAGTCTAGCTAGGTTGAATGTTGATCATTTGGAAGTATTATTGTTACATAGGCCTGACTCACTCATGGAGCCTGAAGAGATTGCAGAGGCGTTCCATACATTAAGGTCATCTGGTAAGGTTCGAGACTTCGGTGTCTCCAATATGTCTGTTAGCCAAATTCAATTCGTACAAAGTGCGCTTGATGAACCGCTAGTAGCCAATCAGCTTGATATGAGCTTGAACCGCGTTGATTGGTTGGACCATGGTGTGCTCGTGAATCGCAAGATAGACAAGGTAGTCCGTTTCCCCGAAGGGACCTTGGAGTATTGCAGAATGCAGAATATTCAGCTCCAAGCGTGGGGTCCTCTAGCTCAGGGTAGATTTACTGGACGTACAATGGACCCGTCTACAGAGACGGAGCGGCTTACAACAGAGCTTGTTAAGCGTATGGCAGACGAGAAGGAGTCGACACCAGAATCCATTGTTCTTGGTTGGCTCATGAGGCATCCAGCTATGATTCAGCCGGTTATTGGTACAGCAAATCCAGAGCGGATCATTGCGTGTGGTGATGCGGTTCGCCAATCGGAAATCATGACAAGAGAAGAATGGTACGCACTCTATATGAGCAGCAGAGGTAACGATATTCCGTGACCAGAATTAAGCATATATTCATGAAGTTGATATTTCGAGAGCCCGTGCATTCTTCAATGACTTTGAGGAGGTTTAGATAATGAAGAAGCTTATAAATAATCCGAATCATGTTGTGGATGAGATGGTAGAGGGTTATGTTGCAGCTTATCCGCAGTATATTCGCAAGTTAGATAGCAGCAAGCGAGCACTCGTGCGAACCCATTTGCAGTCAGGTAAGGTTGGTATTGTGATTGGTGGTGGTTCAGGTCATGAGCCTGGATTTATGGGTTATGTGGGTAAGGGATTAGCGGATGGAGCTGCTGTTGGTAATATTTTTGCATCGCCATCTCCTGAACCCATTCTTGAAGCAACGAAAGCCGTTCATCAAGGTGCAGGCGTTCTCTACGTATATGGTAACTATGCTGGTGATTGTATGAATTTCGATATGGCTGCTGAGTTCTCTTCTATGGAGGATATTCGTGTAGAGACCATTCGAGTCACAGATGATGTAGCCTCAGCTCCCAAGGAGCTTACGAATAGACGAAGAGGGATCGCCGGCATTATATGTATGTATAAGGTAGCGGGTGCGGCCGCTGATCGCGGATATCAGCTGGATGAGCTCGTTTCGGTCTGTAACAAAACAAATGCGAACATGCGAACGATGGGTGTTGCTTTAAGTCCTTGTTCACTTCCGCAAACACAGAAGCCAACCTTCGAGCTTGCAGATGATGAGATGGAAATTGGTCTAGGCATTCATGGGGAGCCTGGTGTTGAGCGTGGAAAGTTAGAAACTGCTGATCATGTTGCTGACCGTCTAATGGAGATGATTCAAGGGGATCTAGTGCTTCAGAGCGGCGACCGGGTAGCTGTCATGATCAATGGCCTGGGATCTACTTCCCAGCTTGAGATGTTCATTGTCTATCGCAGGGTGGCCAGCATTCTCTCCGAGCAAGGTATAGCGGTTCATCGTTCTTATGTGGGTGAGTATCTCACTTCGCTCGAGATGGGAGGCTGTTCGATAACCATATTGAAGCTGGATGATGAGCTTGTTGATCTGATTGATCATCCTGCAGATAGTGCGGTGTTCGTACAGAGTTAACGAATTGATGAAGCGGGAGGGGAATATCGTGAGCTTACAAGCAGCTGAATTCAAGCACATTCTTCGGAAGATTGCTGGGAGAATAGAAGAGGAAAGCGATTATTTGTCGGAGCTAGATCGTAAGATTGGCGATGGAGATCATGGCGTCACGATGGTCATTGGCTGGACGGCTATTATTGATAAGCTGAATGAGCTTGAGGAAGAGAATGATCTGGGTATCATCTTGAAATCGATTGCTATGTCATTTCTCAATGCGGTTGGTGCATCGGTTGGACCACTATATGGTAGAGCGTTTCTCCGAGGCAGCATGGTAGCGAAGGATAAGATAGAGTTAAATCATGAAGAGATTGTGAAATTCTGGTCTGCTGCTGTTACGGCAATTGTAGAATTAGGGAACGCTGAAGTTGGTGACAAAACAATGGTCGATACTTGGATACCCATTATGCGTTCGTTAGAAAGCTCATTCGAACAAGGAACTGAATGGCTAGCTTCTCTGGACTTGGCGGTGAATGCGGGTGAACAAGGAATGAATTCGACCAAGGATATGGTTCCGCAGAAGGGGCGCTCTAGCAGACTTGGAGAACGAGCACAGGGGCATATTGATCCGGGAGCAGCATCTGCATTCATCATCTTCTCAACCTTCGTCGAAGCATATAAGCAGCTAAGAGCATAAATCGGAGAGCATAAGATGAATTTCTTTGAATAATGAGCTATAGTAAGGAACAACCGTTATTAATCGGTTGTTCCTTTTTTTGACATCATTAGTGAGATGAGGTTTGTCCATGCGTAACCGTAACCAACCTACTAAGCAACCGACAAAGCATACAACGAAGCATACAACGAGTAGTACAGCGAAGACCTCGAAGAATGTAACGAATAGCACAATGAATAGTACCTCGAAGAATATAACGAATAGCACAATGAATAGTACCTCGAATAGCACTTCGCGGAAATCATCGAAGAAGGCCGGAGGAGCAAGTTTGAGGAGCTCAGTTACCAAGGCTTCTCAATATACGGTTGACCAGCCAACAGAGCTCATGGAATTTCTGTTGCTCAGTATGCCGAATAAAGGCCGGAATACGATCAAGGGACAGCTCGCAAGAGGTCAAGTGTTGGTCAATCAGAAGGAAACAACCCAATACAATTATCCTCTGAAGCAGGGTGATGTGGTTACTGTAGAGTGGGTGAAAGCGAAGGAAGAGGACAAGCCCGTAGGTCTGAAAATCGTGTTCGAGGATGAGGATATTATTGTCATCAACAAGGAATCGGGACTTCTCTCTATTGCGGGAGGAGAGCAGAAAGAATTAACGGCTCATAAGCAGCTCATGGAGTATGTGAGAAGGGCGCATCCCAATAATCGGGTGTTCATTGTTCACCGATTAGATCGGGACACCTCTGGACTTATGGTGTTTGCTAAGAACGAGAAGGCAAAGCTAACTCTGCAGAATAATTGGCAGGAAGCGGTACTAGAGCGTACCTATGTCGCTCTTGTTGAGCGGGAGGTTAAGAAACCAGAAGGGAAAATTGTATCCTGGTTGACGGAGAGTAAAACGCTAATGATGTACTCTAGTCCCAAGCCGAATGGGGGACAAGAAGCGATTACACATTATAAGGTAGTCAAGGCCACAAAAGCTTATTCCTTACTCGAGATTCATCTAGAGACTGGTCGCAAGAATCAAATTCGAGTACATATGCAGGATATCGGTCACCCTGTTGTCGGGGACAAGAAGTATGGCTCCAGCACAAACCCATTAGGCCGTATGGGTCTACATGCTCAGGTGCTAGTTTTTATCCACCCAACTACCGGGCAGCCAGTGAGCTTCAAGACGGATATTCCTGGAAAATTCATGGGTGTATTCGGAAAGAGCAACTAACTGTTCAAACGTAAAAATATTGCTAAATGTATTCTGTACATTTAATTTCATGGTACTGACTAATTTATTGACACTAAATGTAAAACCTACAACTAATATGATTAGCTTTGGCATAATTGCCAGTAAATCACTAGAATAGTTGTAGGTTTTACACCTAGCTACCTTTAATTACAGCTTCTTGATAAATTAACTGTACAAAATACACGTAGCACATACCGTAACATCGACACAGCACATACCACAGCACATACTAATTGCTACTAGCTAAAACCGTTAATTACTATTAGGTTAATTAACTATATTGAGGTCGCATCTGCGCTCGTTTGTTGACGTGCTTCTCTGCTCCAAGTGCTGCAATACATCCATCCGCGGCCGAGATAACCGCTTGCTTCACAAGGGTTCTTCGTGCATCTCCACCTGCGAATACACCATCGATCGAGGTTCTCATCTGCTCATCAACCGTAACATATCCATCTTCATCACGAACTAGGGCATTACCGATAAAATCGGTACCTGGCTTCATACCAACGAGATATAGAAAGACACCATCTACCTCCCAAGTCAATTCCTTCCGCTCATCGTCCTGAACGACAATTCGTTCGACTGCATGCTCGCCATGAATTTCCTTCACACGATGTTTTTTGTATATATGGACATTCTCTTTACCCTCTAGTTCTTCAAGAGTAACGTCACCTTTAAGTTGACCGGTTGGAAGTAATAACCGAACCTCTTTGCAGAATTTTGATAATTGGCTTGCTTCATGTATGGCTTCCTCGTTCTCCCCGACTACAACAACTAATCGGTTCTCGAAGAACGCGGCATCGCATGTAGAGCAATAGCTTACACCACGACCGGTGAATTCTTCTTCACCGCGGATTTTGCTTGAAGGAGCCTTGGCACCAACACCTACAAATACACTCTTTGCTTGTATAGTACCTTCTGGCGTAATGATCTTCTTCAGCTCAGGGTCGCTAAAGTCTACAGCGGTTACCTGTGTACGAACGAAGGTGGCGCCGAAGTCCTTGGCTTGCTGCTGCATCTCAAGCAACAGCTCTAAGCCTGTAACTTCCTTACGTACACCAGGGTAATTGGCTATCTTATGTGTGATCGCTAATGTACCGCTAGTTGGGGCTTTATCAAGAACCAGCGTCTTCAGTCTGCCGCGAGCAGCATATAACGCTGCTGATGCGCCGGCAGGACCAGCACCAATAACTACAAAATCATAAGTGTCATTGTTTATTGCTGGATCTAAGGATTGGAAAATCTCATCTTTAGATCCAGCTTCTGCAGAATCTGAGCTAGTGTTCTTCGTTATAGCTTCCTCGTTCAGTGTATTCGATTCATTCTCTATACCTAGCGCCTTTATCAGCTTGTCCGGTTGAAATCCGAGAATCGGCTTATTGTTGATGAATGTAGCCGGAGTTCCGAATATTTTGCGTTGCTGAAGCTCTTCGAAGTAGGTTAGATTATCAGTGATATTGCGTTCTTCGTAGGCGATGCCCCATTCTTGAAGCTGTTCCTTAACTTGAAGGCAGCGGGGGCAGCCAGTGCTTGAATAAATAATGACGGGTGTAGACATAGCTTCACCTCCTTCTAGAAAAATTGCTAGTAACTCTATATTCCGATCGCCTTACAAATTCTTATCTCCGGCTCTCCAGTTAGCAGCACATAGGCCGCCTGATTGAAGTGCTTGTAGAACACGAAGGGTTTCATCCACACTACGACCTACATCGTTGTGATTGACAACCTGATACTTAAGCTCTCCATCTGGATCGATTATGAATAATCCTCGAAGTGCAATACCTTCCTCTTCAATCAACACGCCATAGTCTCGAGCGACCTTCTGGGTGATATCCGATGCTAGTGGGAAATTTAATTGACCAAGTCCGTTACTATCCTTCGGAGTTTGAATCCATGCACGATGCGAGTATTGACTATCCGTGCTAACCCCAAGAATTTCTGTATCTANNTGGATAGAAGAAGAATACTAACCATTTGCCCTTATAATCTGCCAAGGATACCTTGGAGAATTTCTCGCCGTCACCAGAAACGCTCTGCATTGTGAAATCGGGTGCCTGTTTACCTACTAATCGTGTTGACATAATCGGTTTTACCTCCTAGTATATTTGCTTTGTAGTGAGAATCATTGTCACTGGTATAAAGATAATACTTCCTCAGTTTAAAGTCAATATTAAATTATAATAATTCTAATTAAGCTTTATTTAAATTGACTAATTGTTGAACTCTGCATGATGATTCTTGGACTTAGCCACGATAGTGATGATAATAATGAGTGTGGCCGTCAAGCTGATGAGTACCAATTGTGTAGCCTGAAGTGAATATTCGTCCAACATCCATCCAATTAGACGTGGGAGGAGTGCACCGCCTATACCACCGAATGCTACTAATAAGCTTGTGGTCCGTTCCGCCATTCCAGGCATTCGCTCATTTGCGAAGATCAGAGCCATGGCGAATATGCCAGACATCATCAATCCTAGTAGGAGAATCATAGCGAAGCTGCTCCACAGATTTGTCATCAGGGAGAAGAGTATGAGGAAGATCAGGGACCCCGTACTGCTAATCGTTAGATATTTCACATAACCCGCTCGCTCGGCAAGATGCCCGGAGAACAATCGACCTACAACCATTGTTGCCCAGAATAGAGTTAGACTTGCAGTAGCCATAGAAGGTGATGCCTCGGTTACATTCATGATGATACTAGGGAAGAAATGGACTAAGCTCATCTCCAAACCAACATAGATCAGGAAGAAGAGCATCATCATGATGAGGATAGGTAATGTTTGCCGTTGATAACGAGGCTTGTTGCCATTCTTATCAACGTTCGTATGTGAATCAGCTCCAAGCATCCTATCGGACTTTCCGAATGGGAATACGACCCAAATGATAAGCGTAATTAATGATACAGAAGCTACAAAAGGGAATGACCATTGCCATAAGCCGATATAAATGAGATAGCCGGCGACAGATGGCATGAGAAGAGCCCCTAGCCCGAAGAATACTTCAAGGCGACTCATCGCAACGGCTTTGTTGTTCACAACAAATTCAATGATCAATGCACCGATGGCTGCCTCAACAATGCCAAATCCAAAGCCAGCCACAGGAGCAGCAGCCAGCATCCATCCCCATGAAGGGAGGAAGCTATAGACCACCTCTGCGATCGTCAGACAAACAAGGGCCAAGATAATTACACCCTTGCGCCCCAACAGTCGAGATATGGAGGGAGTAAGTAAGACACCAACAAGAAAGCCGGCAAATTGATTGAAGATTAACTGGCTACCCGAGCTATAGCTCAGATTATAATGAGCGATCATTTCCTCGAGCACTGAACCCAGCACAACATGGGCAAGACCGATTAGTAGATAAGACAAGCAGCCAATCCAGATTATTTTTCTCATAATTGTATTATTCCTTCTCATGTCAAATAGTATAAATCGAATATTAATTTCTCTTTTTACCTCGCAAATACCTCGCAAATAGCTCGCAAAAACAAAACCCGCATAGCTTCAATTTCAGCTGTTTACGGGTTTTATCGCTTATGGGTTGACTTATTCTTCCTCTAATTCTTACTCTTCCTCTGATTCAGATTCCTCAGTGTGGGTAATCGTTTCAGTTGATGCGCCCGAAGTCTTATCAATTTCAGTAGCAAATTTAGTAAACTGATCCTCACTCAGAACACGTCGAGCGGTTACATAACGATTCACATAGTATTTATCATTGAAATTGGCGATCGTAGTTCCATGCTTCGAGGAAGAATGAGCCATCTTGCCGTCTCCTAGATATATGCCTACATGAGAAATATTCTTGCCATTCGTGTTGAAGAAGACGAGATCTCCCTTGATGAGATCCTTCTTATCAACCTTAGTACCAATTGTTGCTTGGCTTCTCGAGGTGCGAGGTAGCTTAACACCTAATTTAGCAAATACATAACCCGTAAAACCAGAACAATCGAAGCCCTTCTCCGTTGTTCCGCCGTACTTGTACTTCGTGCCGAGGAGATCGTCGATAGTTTCGTTCAATGGAGCATCAGCGAGAACACTTCCAATTGAAGCGAAAAACAACGTCAGCCCCAGCAGCATAACCGCTGCTCGTCTGACAAGAATCAAAGCTAGTACTCCTTCCGGTGCCTACGAGGTTAGCTGCGGATCGACTTACATCTTCCTATCCACGTCTACCAGCAGTTTAGTGGAGGTTGTATGTAAAGCGATTCCTGAGGGTTCGGTTGAAGGTTCCCTATGATCACTAAAGCTGTGATCGATTCACCCAGAATGGTTCCCCCGTTTTCCGTTTAAGGAAATTCGGCATGTTTTTTTACACAAAGGTATCAATTCGTCATGAAAGTATATTTTCCTCCTTATTGTGTAGAAATATATTCATCTTGCCTACACAACTTCTTGTACATACCTTATTCGAGTTTGAGGGAATTTAAGACAAAAACTAGCCTTTTCCCAAGGAAAAAGGCTAGTAAAGCTTAGATTAATCTGTACAATTCTTTGTGAACAGCCCAATTACAGCCTTTTTTCCTGCCAAAACCTATATTGCACCGAGATGCCCCAAACCTCTAAAGCCAACTGAAGAAGTGGATATACAAGGTAAATGACTAAGGCAAGAAATCCTGCCCAATACAATGATGAAGTGAACACGAGTAGACCGAACGCTGCTGCAACGCTAAAAACGATTAGGGCTAATCCACAAATGGGTAGAAAATGGCGGAATGAAATCAGTAGGGCCATTAACAATCTAGTGTTCGTAGTTTTTGCGAGCTGAATATAAATGAATATGAGCTTTAGAAGAGAGCTATATACCATCATTCCAAGCAATATGGGCATAAGCCCCAATGCTAGTGAGAGGTAAGAATCAGCGTAAGTTATGCGTTGCATGGCTACAGGTATGAGCCAGTAAAGGGGAATTGCTGTTAATAAGCTTCGAAGCCAGAAAAGAATGGTAAAGAAAGCGCTCAGCCGTTTCATCCCTTGAATGAATATGGTCCCCCTAGGACCTTCTGAATGTAAGCTGTCATATACACCAGCAGTAATGAATGGAGATATCACAAAACGAGCTAGGATGAAGAAGAGTAGTGTCCAGAGAAAAGGCTGAGCCAGCTCCGTTTCGAACAAGAGTAGAGCACTCTCATTCAAGAAAAGATCGACCCGCTCTATCGCTAATTGCTGTGGGGGGAAGCGCTTCATGACAGAAACCACATGGTCTTGAATGAATTGGTAGAAGAGCATACTCCAGAAGAATTGGAATAGGAACATGACTCCAATCGCAAAGGATTGTCTACGAGCTAATTGCAAGCCGTCCTTCAAATAATACCTCATACATAGCACCTCATCATAGGAATATACCAACAAGCGTCTCAAACGATTTCTCGATGATAATGTTCCAGCGTATTTTCCAGGACTGATCTATGTTAGCTTGCAAAATATTGTTGTAATGCTTGTTCTCAAGGATGAGCTGATGCTGATGGTCTACCGTGACCCATTCGAGCTTAGATGCTGATGTTAGCTTGAAATCGATACTGGCCTCCTTGCCATCCCATTCCCGCTGGGTGGTAGTTCCGTCCTGGAAGTAGAAGAGTATAGGCACAGTCCGTTGATGTCCTCCGTGGCGAACAATACGTACTACGTTCTCGAAGACCGTTTTTCCATTCTTCACGATAGGTTGAATATGAATTTGCTTAGCCTCGTAATCCAACATCTCTTCGCCATAAACAAATTGCTTGAAGAAGGGTGCCCATGATTGACTGGTCGTAGCTTCGAGTACGTGCTGAAAATCTGCTGTGGATGGGTGCTTAAATTTGAAGCGCTGAAAATAGGCCCGCATAACCTTATCCATACGTTGGCTTCCAATCTCTCGCTCGATCGCTAGTAGAATCAGCT
This sequence comes from Caryophanales bacterium UBA4100, assembly GCA_002383285.1. Taxonomy (GTDB): domain Bacteria; phylum Bacillota; class Bacilli; order Paenibacillales; family UBA4045; genus UBA4045. Next base: position 22,562 of record DFXU01000024.1, on the reverse strand, counting down.
TACCTCGGGTGTACACATTCATAGCATATTGGTCATGTGTGGAATAGTCCCAGGCATATTGTTGCAAGGAAGCGGGTTTAATAATATGGCTTGACTCTAGTGGGAGATTGGCTCGCGCATCGTACTCCAATTGCAAGAGCTTGAACTCGGAGTAGGAGGTGAAGGCCTCATCCAGCCATGGTTCCTCCATCTCATTAGAGGCGACCATTCCATACCAATATTGATGAGCAATCTCATGAGCGACGACTCGTTCTAGCTCTAAGCTAGGCTCCTCCGTTCCAGCCTCCCACGATGTAATCAAAGTTGGGTATTCCATGCCAGCCGTTCCCCCTCCACCCTCAGGTGGAATTACAATCGATAGGGTTGAGTAGGGATATGCGCCATACCATTGGCTATAGCGAGACAGAGCTAGCTTGGCGACTCGGAAGTAGCGAGCCTGCAAGTGTTTATGCTTCGGGTCCATATACAGCTTAATTCTAACGCCGGGCACATATTTATCAGAGAATGGCTCCTCTGCATAAACAAATTGAGGGGATGCAGCCCAAGCGAAATCGTGTACGTCATCAGCGTAGAAGTAATAGGTTTTCTGCCCTTTGGCTTTATTCACAACAGCGGTTTTAGTGGGGAAGCCTGTTGCAGCAACAATATAGTTGTCTGGTACATGGATGGTGACATTATAAATACCAAAGTCAGCATAAAACTCTGAATTTCCGTGATATTGATGGAGCACCCAGCCTTCCGCTTCGCGACCCCTAGTCCCTGCAGGCTCATATACGGCGATCTTAGGAAACCACTGTCCAGCCATAATGTAATCATCAACCACACCCATTCGAGCAAATGCATGCGGCATCTGTACATCAAACTTCATGCTGAGCGTGATTTTCTCCCCGGCAATGATCGACTTTGGAAGCCGGAGCCTCATCAAGGTATGATCAGCCTTATTGTTATCATCAGGTTGAATGAAGGTCATTCGATGACTGATTTCCGCACCGTCTGAGGTTTTGATCATGCTCACATGCATAGAGCCGAAGCTTCCATCCTTCATTGAGGTTGTACGCAGCTTACCTCCAGACTCCTTGATGAAGGTTGAGTCCATTGACTCGAACGCATTCGGATACATGTGGAAGTATAGATCAGTTACCGGCTTCTTGCCCGGGTTGGTCCAGGTTATCGTCTGCTCACCCTGTAGCTTTCGCTGCTCCTCGTCATAGCTCACGTTGATGTGATACTCCACCACGTGATTGCTCAGATGGACTGGCTTAGGCTTGACCGGTATGACGACTGCGTCAGGTCTTACAGGCTGATCTTTGACCTCCTTGGTCACGGTAAGTTCGCGAGTGGGTTCTATGAAGTAAGCTACAGTACCAACGAACACTAGACATAAGAAGATAAGAAGAATACGTTTGGCAGTAGAAGGTTTGGCATTCATCGGTTCCATTGGTTCACCCCATTGACAAGCTTTACTCGATATATATGTTTGTACAAAAGGGAATATGTACTGGGAATTTCTAGTTTGTACAATGCCAACAAATTATTAAACTAAGGGGTTGCTTATGAAATTGAGTCAGCGGTGTGTTATTATGAGGATAAATTTAGAATAGAGGAAAGGTGCGTCGACATGGACACAGAGAAGAAGGGCTTTAAGAATATCGCGCTGAACGTGGTTAGCTCTAAGGTAGATCATCGTGGCTTCGGGCAGGGCGCAATCGATTTAAGTAATCTGTCCAGCATCATCATTGATGGGGACGAAGCGTATATAGATATCGGAGCCATCCATGCCAAGAGTAGAGTCGAGAAGGGCATTAAATTTAGCCCGAACAAAGAAGATACCCCGAACGGACGCCGTTGTTGGATCGTATGGATCGCTGTGGAGCGGGATACAGAAGGGGCGCATTACGCGGGGGTAACGGCTTGTGAGATGTNNTTGATTCCGAAGCACGTCGTGGATGGAAAATATTGCCAGATCACGTGAACAAGCTAGATTATGCATTAAAGCGTCGTTATATTATAGAGGGTTTGAGTGATACAGAGAAAACCGTCCTGAAGGACCTGCTCATCGAGCATAATCCCCAGTGGTGGGAACGCTCACCAGAGGAACTGAAGGAGAAGCTGGTATAGTAGCTATTAGCGAATGAATTCCTAGGAAAGAGCAGAAAACTGCCTTGTGCAGTTTTTTGCTTTTTCTACTCCGAGTTCTCTTGAGATGGATTGCTTCTTTTGGGTGTACTGTAGCTCCTTTTGAGCTCCCCTTTTGACTGTTATCCCATTACCTCAGTTTATCCACGCTCTCTATACCCAAGTCCTATGGATGCACCTTGCTGAGCAAAGGGGATACAACTCAAAAGGAATAAACCAGTCTTTAAGTGAGGACCATCCTAAAATTTCCCATGTATTGACTGGTTTATTTGCTTTACCCTTTATTAACCCCTGAGGCAGCACTCACTCTGCCCACCAGCGCTTCAAATCCTTCCACCAGCTACGCTCGGTGCTGTTCTCTTCCGCTTGTGGCTCCTCAGCCTCTAGTGGTGCTCCGTGCTCTGAACATAGCTCAGTTGGCTCAGTTCCCTTTACGAACACCTCCAGTAATGAATCAGGACATGCTGCGGTTGCGATTGTCCCTGTCGCTACATCGATATAAGCCGATACCACTCCGTCGGGTATAGGGAAAATCTTTGGCGGAACCGGCTCCAAGGTCTGCTCCAAGAATTGAGCGAAGATAGGCGCTGCCTTGTGGGATTCCACAGAGGAGATAGCTCGACTCTTATCATGTCCGACCCATACAGCAACCGATAGCTCGGGTGTAAATCCGACCATCCAGGCATCGGTGTTCGTTGTTCCGGTCTTGCCTGCTACAGGCCGTTTGATAATCGAGGCGACACGATTCCCAGTACCCCCTGGCTCGAATACACTTTCCATCATGTGTGTAAGTACATAGGCATAAGGAGCAGCAATGACCTGTTTCACAATTGGCTTTGCTTCATATAATAGGGTTCCTTGAGGATCCTCGATGCGCAGAATAGCTGTCGGCTCTACACGAGCACCCAAATTTGCGATAGTGCCAAAGGCAGACGCCATCTCAAGCGGGCTTACGGGGAATGTTCCTAAGGCTAGCGAAGGTAAAGGCTTCATCGCGGACTGGATTCCCAGCGCCTTCGCCATTGTAATCACCTCTTCAGGGCCGACATTCATTATGGTCTGCACCGCATAAATATTGTCGGAGCGAGCAATAGCTTGCCGCATATCAATCAGATCATGCGTGTACTTGTCGTTAAAGTTGCTCGGCATGTACGTTTCTCTACCCTCATCATAGGTGAATAGGGTAGGCTCACTCTTATAACGAGTTAACGGGGTATATTCATTCTTGGATAGCGCGGTCAAGTATACAATCGGCTTAAAAGACGAGCCAGGCTGTCGAGTGTCCGCAAGCGTCCGATTGTACTGATTCTTGGCGTAATCCGTCCCCCCCACCATAGCTTTGATATAACCGTTACGCGGATCAACGGCAATCAATGCGGTCTGGAGCTCACTCTCCTGCTCAATCTCCTTGGCAATGATTTGTTCAGCATGGTGCTGTGCGTTCAAATCAAGTGTTGTATAAATCTTAATGCCGCCTTCCTTTAACAGCTGCTCGCTGATCCCCAGTCGATCTAGTGCGATTTGTTTAATGAAATCACGGAAGTAAGGAGCCTCAGATGCATGTCCTCCGCTTAGCGATTGATACTCTAAGGGCTCCGCATAAGCTTGCTCCGCTTCATCAGAAGTGATGAATCCATGCAACACCATCGTATGCAGCACCGTTTGTTGACGTTTCTTAGCATTGTTCAGATCCATATATGGAGAATAGTATTTGGGACCTTTCGGAACACCAGCGAGTAATGCACTCTCGGCAAGTGTAAGCTCAGAGGCATCCTTGGCGAAGTAAAGGCGAGCCGCCGCTTGAATCCCATAAGTGGCATGCCCATAATAAATTTGATTGAGATACTTCTCTAGAATCTCATCCTTCGTAAATCTCATCTCGAGCTGAATGGCGAGAGTGGCTTCATTTATTTTGCGAGACCAGGTTCGATCATGATTGAGGTAGAGATTACGTGCAAGCTGCTGCGTTAATGTGCTCGCACCCTGTACTTTGGACATATGCTGGACGTTTACGGCAACTGCACGAGCTAGTCCACGCAGGTCAATGCCATGATGATCATAGAATCGATGATCCTCAATTGCTAGCGTAGCTTGAATGAGGGATGGTGCAATCTGCTCCAGCTTGACCACCTGTCGATTCTGCCCGGCATCGAATGTATCAATAACGTCTCCGTAATAATCTAGGATATAAGATGTTTGTGTAACGACCGACACGGGTAAGGGTTGGTTTCTTAGGTATAATAAATAAATGATCATGCTAAGCACAGCTACAACGGCCATGACGAATAAAAAAGAAGCTATGGAGGATACCCGCCGCATACCCTTCTTTGCTACAGCTCTTGTCACTTGAACCACCTTCCTTCTGTTATCCTAAGGAATAAGCGAATAATAGAATTCATAATTATTCATTCGTTTATTTATTAGTATGGAAGATAATTGAAGGAGCTATTCAATATGAAGGAAAGATTATGTAAGATTAAGTTGCTTTTTCGACGGTATGCACTATAATACAAACTGAACGTTTCATAAAGAATGGTAGAAAGAAGGTAGTATAAATGGAATTATGGTATACGGAGAAACAGACAGAGAATTTTGGGATTACGATGAAAATTAAGGAGACGCTTATTACTGAAAAGACCGATTTTCAGGACTTAGCGATCATTGATACAGCAGAATACGGACGGATGCTCGTTCTCGACGGAATGGTAATGACGACGGAGAAGGATGAATTTGTATATCATGAGATGGTTGCCCACCCTGTGTTGTACACACATCCAAATCCTAAGCATGTGCTTGTGGTAGGTGGTGGAGACGGTGGAGTTATTCGTGAAGTGCTGAAGCATCCAAGTGTCGAGAAGGCAGTTCTTGTGGATATTGATGGTAAGGTCATCGAGTATTCTAAGAAGTTCCTGCCTAGCATTGCAGGCTGGTTAGACGATCCTCGTGTTGAAGTCATTGTGAATGATGGCTACTTACACATTCATGAGAATAAGAATACCTATGACGTCGTTATGGTTGATTCCACTGAACCCGTTGGACCTGCTGTGCAGCTGTTCGAGCGTGGCTTCTATGCTGCGATCCACGCGGCATTGAAGGATGATGGTATCTTCGTAGCCCAAACCGATAACCCTTGGTTTAAGGCAGATTTGATTCGTCAGGTACAGAAGGATGTAGGAGAAATTTTCCCGATAACACGATTATACATGGCGAACATCCCAACATATCCGAGCGCGCTGTGGACATTCACGATGGGAAGTAAGACATACGATCCACTAGAGGTGGACGAAACCCAAATTCCAGAATTAGATACGAAGTATTACTCGCCAAGATTGCATAAAGCGGCCTTCGTGCTGCCTAAATTTGTAGAGCAGCTATGCCATAACAAATAGTGATTTCGAAGTAGATCCATCGACTCCTGACTTGATTATCGAAAACTTATAGAAGGTAAGGTGAAAGATACGATGCGCCACGATCAAGCTTACTCAGGTAATATATTCATTGCTAGCTCCGAGGATTATGCCGCAGCGAAGGCGGTAATATATGGGATGCCAATGGATTATACAGTGAGCTTCCGCCCCGGATCTCGCTTCGGTCCAGCGCGAATTCGCGAAGTCTCAATTGGGCTTGAAGAGTACAGCCCATATCTGGATCGGGGATTAGAGGAGGTAGCTTACTTCGACGCAGGTGATTTACTTCTTCCCTTCGGCAATGCAGCGCGAAGTCTTGACCTTATTGGCGAATATATTAAGGTTCTTCTAGCCGATGGTAAGTTTCCGCTCGGGCTGGGTGGAGAACACTTGGTGTCCTGGCCAGTTATTCGCGAGGTATACAAGCGATATCCGGATTTGGCCATCATCCACATTGATGCGCATGCAGACTTACGAGAACAGTATGAGGGAGAGCCTTTATCACATTCGACGCCGATTCGTAAAGCTTCAGTTCTGATGGGCGGCAAGAACATTTATCAATTTGGCATACGCTCGGGCTCTCGCGAAGAATTCGAATATGCGCGCAAGGAAGTTAACTTCTATCCTTTCGATGTACTTGAGCCCTTACGTCAGGTTTTACCTGAATTGAAGGGACGACCCGTTTACGTGACGATAGATATCGATGTTCTCGATCCTTCGGCTGCTCCAGGGACAGGGACAGCAGAAGCGGGTGGCATAACTAGCAAGGAGCTCCTAGCAGCTATTCACGAAATCGCCCGTTCAGAGGTTCGAGTAGTAGGGGCTGATGTTGTTGAGGTTGCGCCTGTTTATGATCCAACAGAGCAGACACAGATCGTGGCAGCTAAGCTTGTGCGTGAGATGCTCCTCGGATTTGTGAAAGAATAGCAATCATGGACAATAAACAACGAGTTAGCATAAAGCTGGAAAGTGTGTCCGAAGAAGAGACAACTCTTCAGCTTGCAAAGGGTGAGTTGTATGAGAGGCCAGGAGGCTGGTTTCTTCGTTATGAGGAGCCGGATCCGGACCAGGGAGTAGTAACTTCAACCATAAAGTTTACATATAACCAGATAAAGCTCATGCGTCGTGGAGCAGTGGAGTCGGACATGAGCTTTGAGGTGGGCGTTACCCACCAAGGTTTTTATACAACTCCAATGATCCAGATGACATTGGAGACTACAACAACGGAAATTCTTGTGGAGCTTCAAGAAGGCAAAGGTAGATTAAGATGGTCCTATTACCTGCTTACTCAGAATGACTCTTCTTCACTCCGTCGCGTGACCGTCTGGATTTCATAGTGAGCAACCGTTGACTTTTTTTCTTTTTTCGACCCATGAACATCCATGCACGTGCTGCATCAAGTCTCCCTCTTCGAGGGAGCTTTTTGTTAGTTTGAGCCATAGTGACGGAGGAAGCTGTTAGGATTTCTTTAATTCTCGAGGCGGACATTGCAGGCTTCCTGGCAAGAAGGAGAGCAATTACTCCTGAGACATGAGCAGTCGCCATTGAGGTGCCGCTTAATTCGTTGTATTGGCCATAGAGCCACGTGGAGTTAATAGCTTCTCCTGGTGCATAGACATCAATTAATCCTCCTTGATTACTAAAGGCTGCGATACGGTTCCCTTTATTGGAGGCTCCGACAGCAACCGTCTGTTGGAATCGTGCTGGGTAATCAATTACATTCCGTTTGGCTTGATTCCCTGCTGACGCTACAATGATAATATTCTGTGCATAAGCTTGTTTAACTGCGTTATGAAGTGCTGGACTGTATGCTGACATACCAAAGCTCATATTAATAATGTTCATACTGTTGGCGATGCACCAATAAATCGCTTGAATAATGTCAGACACGTAAGCTGCTCCATCACGATCGAAAGCTTTAATCGGGAATAGAGCTGCCTTTGGAGCTACACCTCGAATGCCGGCTGAGCTCCTTGATGCCACTAGTGTTCCTGCAATGTGTGTACCGTGTCCATTGTCATCGATGGGAAGCTGATACCGATTCAGAAGATTAATTCCTCTATGGAGCGAGGGTTTCAGATCTGGATGAGAGAAGTCAACACCTGTGTCCACTATTCCAATTCGAACCCCCTCACCCTTCGTTCTTGGCCACAGCTGTGCGGCATGGATCGCCGTGATGCCCCAAGGCATTCTCGGGGTAATATCTGCATTTGTAAAAGGCCTACCAGCGGTAGGTAATTGGATTCTGGCGCCGTGCTGCACCATATTATTCATTACTCCCTCCCGATGGGTAACTATGAAGTAATATATGACCGAGCAGGAGCCAGAGTATAGTAGTGGTGCCCTGTTTTAGATAATCGGGCAAGAACATTTGATTTTTGCGGAGGTTTAATCTCCAAACGCACATTGCTAATCGGGGGATTTAATTTCCAGATCAGTTGCATTTTCCAATAAAATAAGGTTTACTTATTGGTATGAAAAACGTCATGACGTGAAGGTGGTTTTATTATGAGCAGTCAGATTACATTAAAGGTGTCTCAAGATGTTGCTAAAGAAATGCCGATGGTCGACCTTGCATTTAACGTGCTTCGAGCAGTGAATACCCCGATGTATTACCGAGACTTGATGCAGGAAATTGCCAAGATCAAGGATATTTCGGACGAACAGGTTATGCAAGTAATTGCCCAAGTTTACACCGAGATCAATATAGATGGTCGCTTCGCATGTGTAGGTAATAATCTATGGGGATTAAAGCGCTGGTATCCAGTAGAGCGTACCGAAGATGCTATGGGAGGCAATACGAAGCATCCTCGTATTATTAACGATGAAGATGATGACGACATGGATGATGAAACCTTATTTGCAGATGAGAAGGACGATGACTTCGATGTGGTTGATGACGATACTGAAGCTTTCGATGCAGATGCTGATGAAGTGGAAGACGACGCTGAAGAGGAGATCGAAGAGGAATTGTCAGATGATTTAGATGACGATTTAGATGATGAAGACGCAGCGGATGATGAAGATATGGATGATGAGTTAGATGAAGAAGACGATGAAGATGATGATGACAAATAACAATACGAACCTGTATTGACACGGCACCGTGGACAGAGTAAACTATTCCATGGGCTAAAGATTCATGAATCTTTTATTAGATTATACAAGTGCCCCGTATAATGCGGGGGCACTTTGTTTTTTTTTATAGAAACTTTAGCACCAGGAAACTCTGGGCTGCAAATCAATATTCTCGTTAGTCACAAATATGTGATTTACGAACTAGGAGGTAGGATTAGTGACTAAGTATATTTTTGTAACAGGTGGTGTGGTTTCCTCCTTAGGCAAGGGCATTACAGCTGCTTCGCTAGGTAGATTGCTGAAGAACAGGGGGTTGAAGGTCACGATTCAGAAATTTGATCCGTACATAAATGTCGACCCGGGCACGATGAGTCCGTATCAGCATGGTGAAGTATTCGTCACTGATGACGGAGCCGAGACCGATCTGGATCTAGGGCATTATGAACGTTTTATTGATATTAATCTATCCAAGAATAGCAATGTCACGGCTGGAAAAATTTACTCTTCCGTAATTACCAAGGAGCGCAGAGGTGATTTTCTTGGAGGAACCGTGCAGGTTATTCCTCATATTACGAATGAGATTAAGGATCGGATAACTAGAGCAGGCAGGGAAGCTCAATCCGATGTAGTTATAACGGAGATCGGTGGAACAGTAGGAGATATCGAGAGCTTGCCATTCCTTGAAGCCATTCGACAGATGAAATCAGATATGGGGCGCGATAATGTGATGTATATTCATGTTACGCTTATTCCATATTTGAAGGCTGCTGGTGAAGTGAAGACGAAGCCAACTCAGCATAGTGTAAAAGAGTTGCGCAGCATTGGTATTCAACCAAATATCATTGTATGCCGTACGGAGCATCCATTATCTGAAGAGATGAAACGGAAGATTGCGTTGTTCTGTGATACGGATGCGAATGCAGTTATAGAAATGATTGATGCTGAAACTTTATATGAGGTACCCTTGTTTCTTAGAAATCAGGAAATGGATGATATTGTCTGCAAGCATCTGAGGATTACGGCTCCCCCAGCTGATATGGATGAATGGGAAGCGCTTGTCCGTCGTGTTAAATCTCTGCGCACCAAAACGGAGATTGCTATCGTTGGCAAGTATGTTGCCCTTCACGATGCTTACTTAAGTATAGTGGAATCTCTAGGACATGCTGGTATCGATTGTGATACAGAAGTGAATATTCGTTGGGTCCATGCTGAAGATCTGACAGATCTGAATGTAGCAGATGCTCTTCGAGGTGTTGCGGGAATCCTTGTGCCGGGTGGCTTTGGTGATCGTGGTATCGAAGGGAAGATTTCTGCTATTAAATATGCGCGTGAACAGAAGATCCCATTCTTCGGTATTTGTCTAGGCATGCAGGTAGCAGTTGTTGAGTTCGCGCGTTCCATAGTTAAACTAGCGGGAGCGAATAGCTCGGAAATTAATCCGACTACCGCTTATCCTGTTATTGACCTTCTGCCAGAACAGAAGGACATTGAGGATTTGGGTGGTACAATGAGATTAGGATTATATCCTTGCAAATTAACCCCAGATTCCGTTGCTTTTTCTTGTTATCAGGATGAATTGGTTTATGAACGTCATCGTCATCGTTATGAGTTCAATAATGAATATCGAGAAGCATTGGAGCAGGCCGGGATGATATTCTCGGGAACCTCACCTGATGGCAGATTAGTTGAGATTGTTGAAGTTGCTGATCATCCTTGGTTCTTAGCCGTACAATTCCATCCCGAATTCACCTCGAGACCGAATCGGCCACAGCCATTATTCCGTGAGTTTGTTAAAGCAGCTAAAAACCTAAACCTGTAATCATATTCAAGTTGTACATGGGTGTATTGGGAAAAAAATCCTTTAAGAGGCAGGAAAGTGCTCCCTTCTGGCGAATATTGTATAAAATAATCAATCTATTTTAAAGCATTATTTATGAAGGAGGGGCCTTGATGAACGATAAGAAGGTACTAATTGTCGATGACCAAATTGGGATTCGTGTGCTGTTGGTTGAAGTGTTCAGCAACGAAGGATACAGTACCTTTCAAGCTTCTAATGGTAAGCTAGCTTTAGAGCTAGTAAAGCGAGAGAAACCTGACATTGTATTGTTAGATATGAAGATCCCAGGAATGGATGGGTTAGAAATTCTGAAGCACATTAAAGATATAGATCGCTCCATTAAGGTAATCATGATGACGGCATATGGTGAATTGGCCATTATTAAAGAAGCTACAGACCTCGGTGCACTCATGCACTTTACCAAGCCATTCGATATTGATGAATTAAGAATGGTTGTGAACAATGAACTGAGAGGGCCATCATCAAGAATGGCTGTAGGATCCTGACCTGTTCAGGATTTTTTTTTTTGTTAGCAGCCTGTAGGGAATGACACAAGTTTTACTTACTCTTTCAGATTTAACTGTGCTATAATATGTCAGTAGTAAATATGCGCGTCCATTATGTCACACAAAACTAATCATTTACATACGAAGCAGTTTTGTGAGCAGGTCGACCACGACCGTAGCCATCAAAAACTTTCAGGAGGAAGAACAATGCCATTAGTTTCAATGAACGAGTTTTTACCACAAGCAAGATCTGGTAAGTATGCAGTTGGACAATTCAATATGAATAACCTCGAATTTGCACAAGCCATTATGGAAGCAGCTATTGAAGAGAATTCCCCATTCATTTATGGAGTAAGTGAAGGGGCTTTGAAGTATATGGGTATTGAATTTACAGTTGCTATGGCAAAAGCAGCAGCTCTAAAATCTGGTCTACCTATCGCGCTCCACCTTGATCACGGTAGTAGCTTTGAAGTAGCAATGAAGTGTATCCGAGCTGGTTTCTCGTCCGTCATGTTCGATGGCTCACATTATTCATATGAAGAGAATGTTCGTTTGACGAAGGAAGTTGTTAAAGCAGCTCGTGCGATGGGTGTTTCCGTTGAAGGAGAGCTAGGGACAATTGGTGGAGTTGAGGACGATCTAAGTGTGGATGAGGCAGATGCAAGCTTGGCTAAACCTGAAGAGGCTATTCGTTATTATGAAGAAACAGGCGTTGATTGTGTAGCTATTGCTGTTGGAACGGCGCATGGCATGTATGCTGCTGAACCTAATATCCGCTTTGACATCATCAAGAAGGTTGCAGATGCAATACCTGTACCTGTTGTGCTTCATGGTGGTTCAGGTGTTCCAGATGAGGACATTCGTAATGCTATTCTAGCGGGTGTTGGTAAGATTAATGTGAATACTGAGAATCAAGTTGCTTGTACAGAAGCGATTCGACAAGCGTTGAATAAGGATAGTAAAGTAATCGATCCGCGCAAATATTTAACTCCAGCTCGCAACGCTATGATTGAAGTCGTTCGTTCGAAAATCCAACTATTCGGTAGCAGCAATAAAGCGTAGTATGAGTAAACAGGGGAGTTACCCGGGGGCTCGGTGCTCCAGGTAACTTCCCTTTCTCTTCATTATGCCTTATGCTTAAGAAGTGGTTTTTTCGAATGCTAGCGCATCCATCTAAACTTTCAGGAGGATTTTATCTGCATGGATAAACTATATATAGCTGGCGGACGACCGCTTCGTGGCACTGTACAGATCAGTGGTGCGAAGAATAGTGCAATTGCTCTGATCCCCGCAGCCATATTGGCTGAAAGTCCAGTAATACTTGATAATCTTCCGATTTTAAGCGATGTAGCCATCTATACAGATATCCTCGAGGATATGGGAGCTAGGGTCGTCTGGCAAGGTGATTCATTGACAATTGATCCCACTCACATACAATCCAAAGCTATGCCCAATGGTAAAGTTAAGATGCTACGAGCCTCCTATTATTTGATGGGAGCGATGCTAGGTCGATTTGGAGAAGCGATTATAGGTCTTCCTGGGGGCTGTAACTTTGAACCTCGTCCCATTGATCAGCATATTAAGGGCTTCGAGGCACTAGGTGCTGAGGTGCGGAATGAATATGGTTCGATCCATATTGCTGCCAAACAGCTTAGAGGAGCAAGAATATACTTAGATGTTGTGAGTGTAGGTGCAACGATCAATATCATGTTAGCGGCCTCTAGAGCCCAAGGTGTCACGCTCATAGAGAATGCCGCCAAGGAACCAGAGATTATCGATGTTGCTACGTTGTTAAACGCAATGGGAGCTAGTATTAAAGGTGCCGGCACAGAGACAATTCGTATTGAAGGCAAGGATTCTCTGCATGGCTGTAGACATTCTATAATCCCAGATCGAATCCAAGCGGGAACCTACATGATAGCAGCCGCGGCTACTCGTGGAGATGTGGTCATAGATAATATTATTCCTAAACACATGGAAGCTGTTACAGCAAAGTTGCAAGAAATGGGCGTTCATGTCTATGAGATGGATGAAGCCATTAGAGTAATCGGACAACCCACATATGAGAGTGTTGATGTTAAAGCACTGGTTTACCCCGGTTTTGCCACGGATTTACAATCGCCAATGACGAGCCTCCTATCCCAAGCTAATGGAATTAGCATTCTATCTGACCATGTATACAATAGTCGATTTAAGCATGTCCCTGAATTAATGCGCATGGGCGCAAAGATCAGAATCGAAGGTCGATCTGCAGTTATTGAAGGAAGCCCGCTGCATGCTGCTAAGGTGAAAGCAACTGATCTTCGTGCAGGTGCTGCACTAGTTATTGCTGGATTAACAGTACAAGATGGTATAACAGAAGTAACAGGTTTAGAATATATCGATCGCGGCTATGATAATTTAGTAGAAAAGTTAACGAGTCTCGGTGCAGAAGTATGGAGAGAAACTGATGAAAGTGAATAGAAAGGCGGTGTGCATGGATGGACATGCCATTAGCTCAATTAGAAGGGCTAAAATTAACAGAGTTATATAAGCTGGCCAAAGAGCATCAAATCGCGGCATTTAACCAGATGAAAAAGAAGGAATTGATTTTTGCAATTTTGCGTGCCCAAGCGGAGAAGGGTGGGCTTATGTTCATGCAAGGCGTACTAGAGGTTCTGAATGAAGGCTTCGGCTTCTTGCGTCCTATTAATTATTTGCCGAGCTCAGAAGATATTTATATCTCCGCCTCGCAAATCCGCAAATTTGATCTTCGAACAGGGGATCTAGTATCCGGCAAATGTCGACCGCCCAAAGAGAATGAACGGTACTTCGGATTACTTCAAGTCGAAGCAGTGAATGGTGAAAATCCACAGATCGCCTCAGAACGCCTTCATTTCCCTGCATTAACCCCCCTGTACCCACAGAAGAGAATTGTTCTAGAGACGGCCTCTCACACTTTATCAACGCGCATTATGGATTTGCTGGTACCTGTGGGATTAGGACAGAGAGGTCTAATTGTTGCACAGCCTAAAGCCGGAAAGACGCTTTTATTGAAGGAAATTGCCAATAGTATATCCACGAATCATCCTGATATTGAACTATTCGTATTACTTATCGATGAACGACCAGAGGAAGTAACGGACATGCAACGCTCGGTAAAGGGTGAGGTTATTGCTTCTACCTTCGATGAGCTGCCAGAAAATCATATTAAAGTAGCGGAGCTAGTTATGGAGCGAGCGCTTCGACTAGTAGAGCATAAGAAGGATGTTGTAATTCTACTTGATAGCTTAACTCGATTAGCGAGAGCGTATAACCTAGTAGTTCCTTCGTCGGGACGTACACTATCAGGAGGTATCGATCCTGCTGCATTCCACCGACCGAAGCGCTTCTTTGGAGCTGCACGTAACGTGGAAGAAGGGGGTAGTCTAACTATACTAGCCACTGCACTTATCGAGACAGGCTCGCGTATGGATGATGTCATTTATGAAGAGTTTAAGGGTACAGGAAATATGGAATTGCATCTAGATCGAAAGCTATCGGAGCGTCGAATTTTCCCTGCCATCGATATTCGCAGATCGGGTACTCGCCGTGAAGAAGCTCTAATGACGAAGGAGCAGCTAGATAAGGTCTGGGTAATCCGCAAAACGATGAACGATTCTCATGAGTATATAGAAGGATTCTTCAAGAAACTAGGTCAAACAAAAACGAATGAAGAATTTCTAGCTACACTGGAAACAAAAGAGAAAACACCGAATGTTCTTAGCGCCAATAGCACCAAAACACCAAATGTAAATACAAATACCAATACGGTGAAGAGGGTAACTAAGACACCAACCTCCCAGCCTAAGCTGACGTTGTAAGCTTCGAGGAGATAACTTATGAAATTAGTATATGCAGATTTAGAAGGGAATGTATACGACCATCCTGATTTGAATGGCCTTGGTCGAGGTGGGGACATGCTAACCGAGATTATGGAGGAAGAGTGGATTCCGCTTCCTGAAGGGGCCACTATGGTAAGTTTGCCGAACACAAGAGCAATCGGAATGGACGCCATAACTGGCGAGATGATTCCGTTAGGTGATGATTTTACGGCTGTAGGTGCGCTGCTGCCACAGGGTTACACACGGTTGTATTTGCCAGCTTATGTGAAGACAGATAAAACGATGAATTTCCCGTTATTCGGCTACACAGCCGCTGTTTGGAAGGACGACGGATTCTATGTTGCCGCCGAACAGAGTGATGATGCTCATCGGTGGAATCCCGATAATTGTGATGTCACAGAGCTCGAGCTGCAGGTCAGCCGATTAACTACTCAGTATCCTGATAACCGGTTGTATGAGCATCTTTCCCATTGTGCTCTAGGTTATGAATGTCTCACGGCATCCAACACATTCCTCGGACGTTGGGAAGGTGCAGTCCCTGTCTCGATGATGTGCAATGCAAGCTGCTTCGGTTGTATCTCTGAACAACCAGAGGGGAGTGGTTTCATATCCCCGCAGACACGGATGACATTCAAACCGACTGTTCAAGAGATCGTGGAGATCATGCTGGAGCATCTGAAGCAGGAAGACAGTATTATTAGCTTCGGACAAGGCTGTGAAGGTGAACCGTCTACACAAGCTGTCATGATCATCGATGCTATAAAGCAGGTCAGACAGCTCAATAAGAAGGGTTATATCAACATTAATACGAATGCGGGTCTGACCGATCATATTCGCGGTATTGTTGATGCAGGCTTGGATTTGATTAGGGTGAGCACCATAAGCGCTGTAGAGGAGCATTATAACGCTTACTACAAACCTCGGGCCTATACTTTGAGCAATGTGGAAAAGTCGCTGCGTTATGCAACGGATAAGGGTGTTTTCACATCGATCAACTATTTGATTTTCCCTGGGGTGACTGACCGCGAGGAAGAGCTTGAAGCCATGATTGGATTTGCTCGTAGAACAGGATTGCGACTTATTCAATTACGCAACCTGAATATCGATCCAGAACGTTATCTAGAAATCATCCCAAAAGCACAGGGTGAGCTTCTCGGTATGAAGCAAGCATTGGACATTCTAAGGGCAGAGCTGCCAGATGTTGTGTTAGGCTCATTCAGCAGAGTCCCGCCTAATCGTACTCATCAAGCGAATACTTAGGCAAGGATTGTTAATCCTATAAACTTATTGCATTTGGTTGATAAATCGTGCTATAATGCGCTCATGTGTCTATATAACTCTGGTTCCACATGAGCTCCAGGGCGGAAAGAGGTGAAGTAGTAATGAAAACTGATATTCATCCGAATTACCAGATCACGACTGTAGCTTGCGCTTGCGGCAATACTTTCGAAACTGGTTCGATTAAGCAGAATCTTCGCGTTGAAATTTGTTCCGTATGCCACCCATTCTTCACAGGTAAGCAGAAGTTCTTGGATGCAGGCGGTCGTGTAGATAAGTTTAAGAAGAAATATGGCATCTAATGTGTTATGAATAGGATAACCTCCCGTGGTCATGATAATGACATAGGAGGTTTTTTTATGCTCAGAATATTCTATTTAGCCCTAATGCTCATGTTATTAAGTGGATGCACTGCGAACAACGATAGTACTGCAGATGAGGAGCATTATGATGAAGATGGTTATATGGGTTTAACTAGTGCAAATCCCAGTTTAGTTGCAACTCCAAATTCTCATAATCATGGTAGGGACATTGAGATGATCAAGCGAGCTTTAAAGGAAGTGCCAGATATAAGTAGATCAAGGATTGTAGTCGATGGCGGTTATGCTAATATTCACGTTCATGTAGCTCGGGGATTGTCGGAGGAAGAGGCTGAGATGATTAAGGATCGAACAGAGCGGATATTATCTGAGATGATACCTCAGTACTATCGAATCCGAGTTACAGTGGACAGGTAGCAATTACTCCCATCTAGTTGATATTTCATATGGATTCAGATATACTTATCTACGCCGTGCTAGACGGGGAGGTAGCGGTGCCCTGTTACCCGCAATCCGCTACAGCGGGGTTGAATTCCTGTTAGAGGTCTTATCGATGTAAGGTCTGACATCCGCACGTAGTGTTGAGAGTCGGGTCCTCCGCAATGAATGCTTGTGAACCCGGTCAGGTCTGGAAGGAAGCAGCCGTAAGCAGGATTGTTCATGTGCCGGGGGAGTGCCTAACTTGAGCTAACGACGGAGAGGTCGCTCGGATCGTAAGCATCAATAACAGGTGCGCGGTACTAATATCATACAGCAATCCCAATAGCGTAGAATGATTCTGATTGGAATCATTCTACGCTATTTTTTATTTTTGGAAGGATTATGAAGTTAATCGGAGAATTGATATATGTTAGGACGTCTATAGATTATTGCATTATATACATAATATTGCGTGCCATTAATTAAGTGCACATGGAGATGAATTGACAATGGAACGAAACTCATCGCAGTTTTTGATGACAATGGATGAAGTAATGTTATTGCTGCAGAAGAATAATAGCAGTGTGATCATCATGGACGTAGATGGGGTGATTCGACTTTGCAATCAAACATTTATACTGCAAACAGGATATGCTAGAGAAGATGTTGTACACAAGTCGATCAAGCAGATTATCCCGAATATGAAAGATGTGCGGTTTTGGATAACTGACTATTTTGAATCCATTCATTCAAACCAACCGTATCGAGAAAATCGATCAATCATAGTGCAGATGAGAAATAAGACAAGTCAATCCTCTGAATATTCGATTGAAAAGCTTCAGTGTACGGATGATAACCAGTTGTATATGTTAACCTTTCTTGATATGAATTTGTATAATGGACTTAATCTATTCCATCGTTTCTCCGACTCTTTCATGAAAGACGTCAATCTAGGAGTTATTCTAATCAACACAGAATTCCGGCTAATAGATATTAGTGATATGGCTTGTCAGGTTCTGGGGTTTGTACGAGAAGAAGTGATGAATCAACCAATGGATGTCGTATTCAAGGGAGTTCCTATTGATCATCAGCTCGTTCAACGGACTATTCTTCATGGTCATACTGTAAGGAATCATGCCTTCTCATGGACCAGTAATGATATTCGCTACGAGCTGCTTATGGATTCGAATTTGTTGAAGGATGAAACCGGTGCTATTGTTGGTGGCTACGTTATCTTCAAGGATGTTTCCAATTTAAGATCGTTGGAGGAGCAAGTTCAACGGAGCGATCGCCTATCGATGATCGGACAGATTGCTGCAGGTACTGCTCATGAAATTCGTAATCCGTTAACATCAATCAAGGGCTTTCTTCAGGTATTGAAGAAGACATTCAAAACCAAGGGTATGGACAAAGAATTCGGTTATACGGAGATTATGCTCACGGAGATCGATCGAATCAACCAATTGGTTAGTGAATTTCTATTGCTGAGTAAACCTAAGAATGTCATCTTCGAATTGATGGATATATCCAAGGTGTTCCGTGAGATTTTACCAATCATACATAACGAAGCGATTTTACATGGTGTTGTCGTGGAGTATATTACAGAAGGTACACTTCCTGATGTATTAGGTGACCGTGAATTATTCAAGCAAGTATGCTTGAATATCTCGAAGAATGGTATCGAGGCAATGACCGAGGGGGGTATATTAACGATAGTCGAGAGGGTAGATAGTGAAGAGAAGAAAGTGAATATAGACATTCATGATTCTGGTCCTGGAATCCCTTCTTTTTTAATAGATAAGATTTTTGATCCTTTTTTTACGACAAAAGAGAATGGTACCGGACTTGGTCTATCCATATGTCAACGAATCGTGTTAGACCTTGGCGGGACGATCCGAGTAGCCTCGAAAGGCTTTGGGACTACATTTACAATTAGTATTCCTTTCTCCGAGAGTTGAGTTGTAGTATAATNNGCCTTATATAGATCGTGGAGACCGCAAACCTTTGGGGACGTCGTTGGACAGGATCACATTATTCAAACCTTGCAGAATTCATTGGCGGAAGGAAGATTTACTCACGCCTATTTGTTTAGCGGACCGAGAGGGACTGGGAAGACAAGCGCTGCCAAGCTGCTAGCTAAGGCAGTAAATTGTCTGAATGGACCTGCTCCGGAACCTTGTAATACATGTGACGCTTGTCGGAGAATTTCTGAAGGGGCAGTTATGGATGTCATTGAGCTAGATGCTGCATCTAATAATGGCGTTGATGAAATTCGTGACATCCGTGACAAGGTCAAATACGCGCCAACCGAAGTGCGTTACAAAGTTTATATTATTGATGAAGTGCATATGCTGACTATAGGTGCCTTTAACGCGCTGCTTAAGACGTTAGAGGAGCCGCCTGCACATGTGATTTTCATATTGGCGACTACAGAGCCTCATAAATTACCAGTGACCATTATCTCACGTTGTCAGCGTTATGACTTTCGCAGAGTCTCACTTGAAGCTCAATTCAATAGACTGCAGCTGATATGCTCTGAGGAAGGAATCCAAGCAGACGAGCAAGCACTCAAGCATATAGCTCGGCTCTCTGATGGGGGTATGCGAGACGCTCTTAGCTTGCTAGATCAGATTATTGCTTATACAGGTATGACTTTCGTATACGCGGATGTTATCGCCATAACCGGTAGCATTGCTATAGAACAGTTTCATGAGATGGCAGAGGCGCTACAGCGTAATCATTTAGGTCTGGTATTAGATCAGATCGAGCTTCTTATGCAAGAGGGCAAGAGTGTTGAGAAGTGTATAGAGAGTTTTATTCATTACTTCCGTGACATTCTGATGGTTAGAATGCTGCCTGATGCTTCTCTTGCTCTGCAAGGCGGTGTGGATGAGGGGCTTAGGAAGTTAGCTGCACTCTATAAACAGGATCAATTGTTCATGGCGGTCGAATTGCTAAATCATTTTTCTGGTGAAATGAAGTATTCGGCACACCCTGGCACGCTGCTAGAGATAGCGATGATGCAGCTGTGTGCAAAGCTGAACACCAGCATTGAGACGGAGGAGCTGCCTTCTGCAGTTGTGGGGCGGTTGGAACGGCTTGAGAACCGGATCGTAGAGCTGGAGTCCAAGCTGGCGCTTGTGAGTCAACAAGATGGTGCATCTAGCAATGCTAAGCCGGCTTCGGCGACTAGTAAGACGGTAGTAGGGTCGCGCGGGGGCGCCCAAGCGTCTGCGATGAATGAGAAGCGTAATAAGTCTGTTCTTGAACCTTTTGTTCGTAGTGAGGACGATTCGGATCTTAAACAGCTGCTGCCTAAGTGGCATCAGGTGCTTGCGAAGGTGAAGGAACGTAAGATCACTATTCACGCTTGGTTAGTCGATGGTGAGCTTGTTTCTGCGATGGATGGGGCCTTATTGGTTGCATTTAAGAATTCGATTCACCGTGAGACAACAGAGAAGCCCGATAACCGCCAATTAATTGAGCAGGTCATTCAAGAGGTTTATGGGCGAGGATTATCATTACGTACAGTTATGATTAAGGAATGGACAGAGGCAGTGGCGAGTAAATCCACGAAACAGAGCGGTGGGCGTGGACCTAGCGATTCGAGCGCATCTAAAGGTGCTGAATTGCTCATGCTAGAGCCAGAAGAGGTAGTTGAAGGTAATGCTAATGAACAATGGATTGATGAGGCTATAGCGTTGTTCGGTGAAGAGCTTGTAGTTATTAAAGAAGATTAGTTTTATTTGTTTAGCATATAAACTTGAAGGGGTGTTTAGTATGAAGAACATGAACCAAATGATGAAGCAGGTTAAGAAGATGCAGGAAGATATGATGAAGGCTCAGGAACAGCTTGGTACTGAAACCATTGTAGGAACAGCAGGCGGTGGAGTTGTTACAGTAACAGTTAATGGGCATAAGCAACTTATTGCGGTTGAGATTAAACCTGAGGCTGTTGACCCTGAAGATGTGGATATGCTACAAGATCTTGTATTAACCGCTGTGAATGACGCTTTAGCGAAAGCCGACGAGCTGGCGAATAAGAACATGGGTAAATTTACAGGCGGCATGAACATCCCTGGTTTATTCTAGGTTTGTGTTGATTTGTCAGGAAGGAGCTAGGACCTAAGTGCATTATCCAGAACCGATAGCTAAGCTGATCGACTCGTTCGCCAGACTTCCTGGTATTGGTCCGAAGACAGCTGGTCGTCTTGCCTTTCATATATTAAGAATGAAAGAAGAGGATGTCCTTGAATTTGCCAAGGCATTAGTTAATGCTAAACGTAACTTACATTATTGCTCTGTTTGCTTCAACATTACTGATACGGACCCCTGTCGGATATGTCAGGATAAGAGTCGAGATCCTTCGATGATTTGTATTGTTCAAGAGCCTAAGGACATAGGTGCGATGGAACGAACAAGAGAATTTAATGGGTATTATCATGTTCTTCACGGTGCGATATCACCCATGGAGGGTATTGGCCCCGATGAAATACGAATAACCGAGCTGTTGAAACGTCTGGGTGATGATACGGTTCAAGAGATGATCCTCGCCACAAACCCGAATATTGAGGGAGAGGCGACGGCTATGTATATTTCTCGGTTGGTCAAGAATTTCGGAATTAAAGTTACTCGTATAGCTCATGGACTTCCTGTTGGAGGAGATCTGGAGTATGCAGATGAGGTCACCTTGTCTAAAGCACTCGAAGGTAGAAGAGAGCTCTATTAGGTAGGCTTCTGCTTGGTTTTCTTATTGAGTCAATATTTAGGCGAACTGAATAGCCCTGTTTAAGTTTAGGCATAATCTCCGCATTAATTGCGGGGGTTATGCCTTATTTTGATCTAGTGAAAACAGACTATGAACTAAACTCAGCCCCTTTAAATTATTTTCGTTGGTCTTTTGTGTTGAAAAATTTAGGGCATTTAATGTTCTACTTCTAGGGAGTTGTCCATATCTATGTAAAGTAGGTCTATATGGCAGCTAATAGGGGTGTACTAATGGAATGGATAAAACGATTGTTAAACAGGTTAGAGCAGCCTGAGCAACTTAGTAGTCAGTCTAGAACACTGGTTCAAGAGATATGGGAGGCTCATCGAGACTGGAAGGTAGCTGAGCTTAAGCTGAATGAAGCGGTAGAGCCAGATCAGATTGACTATGCGATCTATGTTACAGAAGCTACCGAGAAGCGGTATAATATGCTATTGCGCGAAGCAAAGGTACAACAGCTGGATATGTCAGAATATAGTTATCAGCTGCCCGCATCAAGAAAGAATAAGATAGATATGTAAGAAAGTGGTGAATTCCTATGCAACAAGGCTGGTTGATTCTATTGATTATGAGCACCGTGCTTCTTGCGATTGTTCTGATTCGAGTGAGAATCGACTATCGGTGGTTTGGATATGCGCTGCTTCACCTTGTCATTGCAGCAATTGGACTTTATTTAATTAACGGGACAGGCTGGTTTGGGGAGTTCTTCATACCGATCAATATAGTCACTTTATTCACATTAGTTGTACTTGGCATACCGGGACTTGTATTGCTTATCGTGATTAAGCTCACATTGATATAATTAGTGTTGACTTATTAGTCGATGGCGTGTTACAGTAGCAAACGTTGCAGAAAACGTTGAATCAGTCATGAAAAATATGGTTGAAAAAAAGACTTGATTTGAGAGATTGCAATGTGCTATTATATAAAAGTCGCCTCGGGGGCAAAC
>DFXU01000028.1 GCA_002383285.1 Caryophanales bacterium UBA4100 | reverse complement strand
ATAGACCGACTAGACAAGTCAAGCCGTATACTATGGTAATTTATAAGCTATACAAATCTACTGTATGATGTCTTGAATATATAGACTACGTTCCATAGTAAGATTAACAATCGTTCCGTTTACATTAATCCAGGGTCGAGTCGGATGTTCCCTCTGAGAGAATACAATCTCTCCAATACGCCCATCACTTAATTTCACGATCATTCCTGTATGAAATTGCGTAATCTTATGTATGAAGATCTGTACGTAAGCTGGATCTAATTTACCAAAGGACTCCTTAGATAGCTCCTCCATTACAAGATAAGGCGACATTCCGACATGATGCATTCGCGAGCTAGTCATTGCATGAAAGATGTCAGCTATCGCAACAATTCTGGAATACAAATGTATGTTCTCACCTCTTAATCCAAGAGGATATCCAGATCCATCTAGCCGTTCATGATGCTGTAGTGCTGCATGCTTACTCCCCTCATTAAAACCTGGGACATTCTTTAATAGTTGGTAGCCAAGCGTTGTGTGCCGTTTAACTTCCTCATATTCTGCTGTAGTCAACACCGTTGATTTCAATAAATAAGTCGAGTCCACCTTTGTATTCCCTATATCATGAAGGAGGCCACCTAGTGCAATGGGAATCAAATCCTTCTGCGTCAATCCAATCCACTTAGCTAAGGTGTAGGAGGTTAAGCTTGTTTTTATACTATGATGGATTAAATAATCCTGCGGATAATATTTGGTTGGTTTAAAGGAAATAATATTATACTCACCTATATGTGATATTAACGCTTCTAAGCCTGTACGCAATTCTAAAACTGGAATTGCTCCTGAGGACGATGCTAAGGAGAATACCCTCTTCAGGAGTACGAACATTCTATCATAAGCTTGATAGAAGGCTATAACAGTCGTAGGTACTATAGAATCCTGATGTTCTGAATCAGCTTGCTTGCCATCAGCTGTTTGTTCAAAGGCCACATTATCCGACTCAATATGAATCTTATTAATGAGAAAAGCTCGTAACACTTCTAAATCCCGTTCGGAAATAATAGTCCCTTTAGTAAACAGAAGATTATTCTTCGTAGTCATAACTTCCTGACTTATTTTATCACCTGGCTTTACCTGGCTTATAGATACGAATGCCATGAGAATCCCCACCTGGTCGAAGATTATTGTTATTTGCTCAAAAAATGGTAAAGCCGACACCGAGGATTTACCCATCGATGTCGGACATTGTGTAAGCTAATTACTCATTTAAAACTCAATATTGAGTCAACTAGGTATTAATACCTATTATTCCTCATTTGAGTCCTCTTCGTCAATCACTTCTTCACCTTTTTCTACGCGGGCTAATGTTGCTACTTCATCTTCTTCTTTAATATTAATTAATTTTACACCTTGTGTATTACGTCCCATAGTAGAAATACTCGACATGCTCATCCTAATAAGTGTGCCAGAAGCTGTAATGATCATTAGATCCTCTTCGTCGCTCACAACCTTTAAACCTACGATATCACCATTCTTATCGGTCACATTTAACGTTTTGATCCCTTTACCACCACGTGTTTGATAGCGATATTCTGTGATTGGTGTACGTTTACCATAGCCCTTGGCTGTAACGATTAGAACAGTGTGATCATCTTGAACGACGTCCATATCAATAACATAATCGTCATTAGATAAAGTAATACCCTTCACTCCTGTGGCACTACGTCCCATGGAACGGACATCCTTCTCAGGGAATCGTATAGACATTCCATTGCTGGTTCCCATAATGATATCCCTATCGCCATCGGTTAGTTTAATACCTATAAGCTCATCATCTTCGCGAATATTAATGGCAATTAGACCGCCTTTACGAATGTTACCATAATCGCTTAACGGTGTTTTCTTCACTATACCTGATCTTGTTGCGAAGAATAAATATTGCTCACTCTCGAAAGACTTAATCGGTATAACCGCGCTAACGATTTCACCTTGTTCAATCTGAATCAAATTAATGATAGGCGTACCTCTTGCAGTTCGACTTAGATCTGGTATCTCATAAGCCTTTAAGCGATATACCTTTCCTTTGTTCGTAAAGAACATTAAGTAATCATGAGAATTTGTAGGGAAGAGGTGCTCTACAAAATCATCATTCTTCGTATCCATTCCAATTACACCTTTACCGCCTCTACGCTGGCTCCTATAAGTTGTAACCGGTAGTCTCTTAATATAACCAGTGTGCGTAATGGTCACGATAACCTCTTCTTGTGGAATGAGGTCCTCGTCCATTATATTGTCAGCGTCAAAAGTAATCTCAGATCGACGATCATCTGCAAATTTATCTCTAATTTCAGTTAATTCTTCACTAATAATTTGCAGTACAAGCTGCTCATCGGCAAGAATAGCACGGTATTCAGCGATCTTCTTCATGAGCTCAAGGTATTCATTCTCAATTTTTTCTCTCTCTAATCCAGTCAATCTTTGGAGACGCATATCTAGGATGGCCTGAGCTTGTTCGTTCGACAGTGAAAAGTTCGAAATTAACCCTTCACGGGCTTCTTCTGTTGTACGTGATGCACGGATGAGCTTAATGACCTCGTCTAGATGATCGAGGGCAATTCTAAGCCCTTCAAGAATATGTGCTCTAGCTTCGGCCTTCTTCAGATCGTAAATCGTACGTCTGCGAATAACCTCGACCTGATGCTGAATATAATGATAAAGGATATCTCTAAGATTTAATGTCTTAGGCTCATTGTTAACTAGAGCTAGCATGTTCATCCCGAAGTTTGATTGCATCGGGGTGTGCTTGAATAGATTGTTTAATACCACATTAGGATTAACATCTCTTCTCAATTCAATAACGATTCGCATGCCATTACGGTCAGACTCATCTCGCAAATCTGTAATACCATCAATGACTTTATCTCGAACTAGCTCTGCTATCTTCTCAACAAGCTTCGCTTTATTCACTTGATAAGGCAGTTGATGAACAAGAATTTTGGCTTTATTGCCAACCTCTTCGATAACAGTTCTAGCTCGCATAGTGACGGAGCCTCTGCCTGTAGCATAAGCTTGTCTAATTCCATGACGTCCAAGAATAAACCCACCTGTTGGAAAGTCCGGCCCTTTAATATAATCCATTAAATCCATTGCCGTTAATTCTGGATTCTGAATGAGAGCCAATGTACCATCAATAACTTCACCTAGGTTATGTGGAGGAATATTCGTAGCCATACCTACTGCGATACCGGAAACACCATTTACGAGTAAGTTCGGAAATCTAGCGGGAAGAACTGAAGGCTCGTTCTCTTCACCGTCATAGTTCGGAATAAAATCAACGGTTTCCTTATTTAAATCACGAAGCATCTCCATGGCAATCTTAGAAAGCCTAGCTTCTGTATATCTCATTGCTGCGGCCGCATCACCATCAACCGAACCAAAATTCCCATGTCCGTCAATTAACATGTAACGTAGGTTGAAATCCTGAGCCATTCGAACCATAGATTCGTAGACGGCAGAGTCACCATGTGGATGGTACTTACCGATAACCTCTCCAACGATTCTTGCTGACTTTTTAAAGGGCTTATCCGCATGCATACCCAATTCAGACATAGCGAAGAGAATACGGCGATGAACCGGTTTTAATCCATCTCTTACATCTGGTAATGCTCTACTAACAATAACACTCATTGCATAGTCCATGAAGGAGCTACGCATTTCAGCGCCAATATCACGATCCTTAATAGATATGCGTGTCTCTTCCGCCATTCCGACTTACCTCCAATATTTATACGTGATAACCGTATTGGTTAAACATTGTGCTTAGGTCAAGCTTGTTTAGATATCTAGATTTTTTACATATTTGGCATGCAATTGAATAAAATCTCTGCGAGGCTCTACGGCATCGCCCATCAACGTATCGAATACAAGATCAGCATCAAGCGCATCTTGAGCGGTTACCTGTAAGAAGGTCCTACTCTCTGGATCCATCGTTGTTTCCCATAGCTGCTCTGGATTCATCTCTCCGAGTCCTTTGTACCGTTGAATATTAGGCTTAGATCCACTCTCTCCAAACTCGGACATGATCTGCTCACGATCTTTCTCATTGTAAGCATATCGAATGACCTTGTTCTTCTCAATCTTGTAAAGCGGTGGCTGAGCAATATAAACATAGCCGTTTTCAATAATTTTACGCATATACCTATAGAAAAATGTGAGTATCAAAGTTCTAATATGAGCGCCATCAACGTCGGCATCCGTCATAATAACGATCTTATGATAACGAGCTTTCTCGATGTCGAATTCTTCGCTAATGCCAGTTCCTAGGGCTGTTATAATCGCACGAATTTCTGCATTACCAAGTATTCGATCTAATCGGGCTTTCTCTACGTTTAGAATCTTACCGCGTAAAGGTAAGATTGCTTGGAAGTGACGATCACGTCCTTGCTTCGCAGAACCTCCAGCCGAATCTCCTTCGACAATATATATTTCACTGATCGATGCATCCTTAGATGAGCAATCCGCTAGCTTTCCTGGTAAAGCACTAACCTCAAGCGCACTTTTGCGACGTGTTAATTCTCTTGCCTTCTTAGCTGCCTCACGCGCTCTTTGAGCTTGTAGTGATTTATCTAAGACTCGTCTCGCAACGGCTGGATTCTCATCCATGAATTGTACCAGTTTCTCAGCGAATAAAGACTCTACAAGACCACGAACCTCACTATTCCCTAGCTTTGTCTTAGTCTGACCTTCGAATTGTGGCTCGGGAATCTTCACTGAGATGATCGCTGTTAATCCTTCTCTTACATCATCACCAGTTAAATTGGTGTCATTGTCCTTAAGCACATTCATTCGTCGTGCATAATCATTAATTATCCTGGTTAATGCGCTCTTAAAACCAGATTCATGTGTTCCGCCCTCATGGGTATTAATGTTATTCGCATAGGAATATATATTCTCTGTATAACCATCGTTGTATTGCAGTGCAATTTCAATTTGAATGTTATTTCTCTGTGCTTCAACAAAGATAGGGAGCTCATTGACAACAGTCCGATTACGGTTTAAATACTCGACGAAGGAAACAATGCCACCCTCGAACATGAATGAATTTGATGCATCTGTACGATCATCATGCAGATTAATCTCGATTCCTTTATTCAAGAATGCAAGTTCCCGAATACGGGATTGTAGAATATCGTAATCATACTCTGTTGTTTCTGTAAATATATCTTTATCAGGCCAGAAACGAATTGTAGTGCCTGTCTCATTATCTTCTGCAGTACCAACTATCTTAATATCATATTGTGGGGCTCCACAATTGTATTCTTGTTGATATATATGCCCATCACGCTTTACCTGTACGACTAATTTCTTGGACAATGCATTAACAACGGATACACCAACACCATGTAATCCGCCTGATACCTTATAGCCTTCACCGCCAAATTTGCCACCTGCGTGAAGAACAGTCATTACCACTTCTAATGTTGATTTCTTCAGCTTCGCATTCTCACCTACGGGGATACCTCGTCCATTGTCAATAACGGTAACGCTGTTATCTTCATGAATATTCACATCTATTCTTGAACAATAACCAGCCATAGCCTCATCAATACTATTATCGACAACTTCCCATACAAGATGATGAAGACCTCTTGTGCTTGTTGAACCAATATACATTCCCGGTCTTTTGCGTACTGCCTCTAGACCTTCCAATACCTGTATTTGACTTTCATCATAGGTATTTTGATTGACTGACATATATAATCACCTGCTCCATGGATTTGGGGACATTTACATTGATTTAGAATTTATGAGTGCTTCAATTATTAAAATTTGCAGATCTTTTCTTAAGAGTAGATGAAGATATTGGAGAATAATATAAGCGTGATTCGGTAACTACTAACGATTTGGGATCCTCATCACCAATCTGTTCAACCTTCTTCTCTTGATTGGTATCTGTGAGTAAAGTACCAGGCATCTGAGATGGTTTGTCATTCGAAATATCGAATATTGCGATTAGTTCGCGAGAACGAATTACTTTATCTCCACCAAGATGAATATACATAATCAAACCGCCTTCTTTCATTGTGCTCTAACTTGCCCATCTTGTATATGGAATAGTTTAGCTCGATTAACCTTCGATGCATTGATGCTCTCTATTCCTGTTGTGGTTATAAAGGTTTGGACCTTATCTTGGAATGTCTCAATAAGCTGAGTCTGTCTAAATTGATCAAGCTCAGAGAGCACATCATCCAATAATAGAACTGGATATTCTCCCACTTCCTCACGCATTAGCTCCAACTCGGCCAATTTGAGTGATAATGCGGTTGTTCTCTGCTGTCCTTGAGAACCATATGCCAATACTTCTTTCTCGTTAATATAGAATCCTAAATCATCACGATGAGGACCAACTAGACAAATACCTCTGCGTTGTTCCTGTTCACGCACCTGAGATAACTTTATCATAAACTGGTTAATTAAAACAGTTTCATCTTGGAACTCCTCACATTCGAAAGACGGACGGTACTCAATGCGAATAGTCTCTTTCCCATTTGTTATTCCACTATGAATTTGCGCTGCCCACTTCTGTAGCTTATTAATAAAGCTTTGACGATTTTTCATAATTCTAACACCATGTTCCACAAGTTGTTCATTCCAAACATCCATCATAACCTGATGGGCGTCATTGTGTATATTCATTTTTTTGATGGCAGCGTTTTTCTGAACTACAATTTTCTGATATTGCAATAAGTGATGAAGATAAGAGGGATGCACCTGTCCAAGCTCCATATCCATGAAGCGCCTTCTTACTCCAGGAGAGCCCTTTACGATCTCTAAATCCTCTGGAGCAAACATCACAACGTTCAATGAACCTATAAATCCACTAAGCTTTCTCTGCTCCAAACCATTGATTTTTGCAGTCTTTCCACGAGCATTAATTTGAAGATCCAGCATATTTGTTCCGTACTTTTTCTCAATTTCGCCAATTATTCGTGTAGACTCCGCATCCCAGCTGATTATTTCCTTATCCTTATTTGTACGATGAGATTTAGTCAGCGCAAGCACAAAGATCGACTCTAGAATATTCGTCTTTCCTTGTGCATTAGGTCCTATGATGATATTAACAGGGGCATCTGTCTGCAGCTGCAACCGTTCAATATTACGGTAGTTTTCTAAACTTAATTGTTTAACAAACATTGCTTATAATCTGGAATACACCGCATCCTTCAACATCAATTATGTCCTCGTTATATAACTTACGTCCTCTTCGCTGATCCTGTTCACCGTTGATAATAACTGCATTTTCCTGCAAGAAGGGCTTTGCTTCTCCACCTGTTGATATACACTCAGATAGCTTTAAAAATTGTCCAAGCGTAATATATTCTGTTCTTATCGTCACCTGTTTCATTGTCATTAATCTCCTTAGTTTGTCGTTCGATAGGGAAGAATTAAATGCAGCATTTTCCTGGTTTCATCCACCGGTCTGATTATAATTGGACTCATTATTCCAGCAAACCCAATATGGATATTCTCGCTATCTATAACCTTTAAAGCGTCTAGCATATATTTTGAATTAAATGAAATTCGGAGCTCGTCTCCTTCTAATTGTTCAGCTTCTATCTGTTCCTTTACCTTACCTAATTCGTTAGAACTAGAAGATATCTCCACTGATTGATCTCCGGTTGTTACCAGCTTCACTATATTCGTCTTCTCTTCACGAGAAAGGATATAAGCTCTATCTATAGCTTCAGTTATACCCTTTGTATTGACTACTAATTCAGTTTTAAATGCTTGGGAAATGATTTTGGACGTGTCAGGGTAAGTACCATCAAGTATACGTGAGTAAAAAAGGACATTATCCATTTTAAATAAAATTTGATTTTCTGTTGCTACAATATCGATCATCATCCCGTTATCGGGAATAATTTTACTTAGCTCATTCAAAGTTTTCCCTGAAACTACTAAATTTTCAATTTTTAAATTATTAGTGCTGTTGATCGTTGCTTCTGAACTTGCTAATCGATGCCTATCCGTTCCTACAAATTTAATAATCCCATTCTCTAAGTTCCATAATACACCTGTAAGTATTGGTGTTGATTCGTTCGTTGATACAGCAAAAACGGTCTGTCGTATCATTGATTTTAATAGAATACCATTCATTGAGAATATCCGATCTTCTTCTAGCTGGGGGAGAATAGGGTACTCCTCTGGATCAAGACCCACTAATTGAATTTCAGAGGCTCCTGATTTTATTGTTGTGTGAAATTGGTCTTGGACGAATAATTCTACATGCGCGGAAGGAAGTTTTCTTATGATTTCTACAAAAAACTTTGCTGGGAGCACTACACTACCAGGTTTATCTAATGTAATGATCGTCTTATCATTCTTCTCCATAGGAATAAAGCTTTGGATGGATATATCCGTATCGCTAGCTGTTAAAGTTAAGCCTGTTGATCTTGCTTCCATTTTAATTCCACTAAGAATAGGTATAGTCGTTCTAGAGGATATAGCTTTGGAAACATGCTGAATTGCTTCGTTAAGAGAATCTTTCAGAATGGTTAATTTCAAACGATTTCACTCCCGCAATATAATAGTATTTCTTTAATCTTTTAAAGATAGTAGTAGTAGGGGCAGTTAATATGTGGATAAGGGTGTTTATTACGTATTATATATGGTTATTAACATGTGGATAAATTGTTTATAAAATGTATTAGACCTTTGTAGTTTTTTATACGAATTAATTTGGATTTTTAATTTTATTTTTCAATTCATGAATGATTTTATATAGCTCTTGATCCTGCTTTAATGCATCTTCAATTTTAACATGAGCGTGAATAACTGTAGTATGGTCACGTCCACCAAATGCCTCACCTATCTTCGGTAATGAGAAATCCGTTAGCTCACGGGCTAAATACATCGCTACCTGACGTGGGAAGGCGATTGCTTTTGTACGTTTCCTAGCCTTAAAGTCTTCCAATCGCATGTTATAGTATTCGCCAACTTTGATTTGAATATCTTGTATAGAAATAACTTTAGGGCGATTAGCGGGAATAATATCCTTCAACGCTTCTGCTGCGAGATGGACGGTTACATCTGCATTAATGAGCGATGAATAAGCTACAACACGAATGAGAGCACCTTCTAGCTCTCTAATATTCGTATCAATCTGATTAGCAATATACATCATAGCCTCATTAGGAACGTCTAAATTCTCAGCTTTCGCCTTTTTCCTTAGAATAGCAATTCTGGTTTCTAAGTCTGGTGGTTGAATGTCCGTAATAAGACCCCATTCGAATCTCGAGCGAAGTCGTTCTTCAAGCGTGGGTATTTCTTTAGGCTGTCGATCGCTGGAGATAATGATTTGTTTACGCTCTTCATGCAAAGCATTAAAGGTATGAAAAAATTCCTCTTGCGTTTGTTCTTTTCCAGCCAAAAATTGAATATCATCAATGAGTAGGACATCGATGCTACGATATTTATTACGAAAACTCTCACCACGATTATCACGAATAGCATTAATAAATTCATTCGTAAATTTCTCTGAGGATATGTAGAGAACCTTGGTGCTAGGATTATGCTCAATAATATAATGTCCAATGGCGTGCATTAAATGGGTTTTACCCAAACCTACTCCACCATATACGAATAGAGGGTTATAGGCTTTCGCTGGAGCTTCGGCCACTGCAAGAGAAGCAGCATGGGCAAATCGATTACCGGAACCAATGACGAAGGTGTCGAATGTATATTTTGGATTTAACATGTGGGAGTAAGTTTCTTCATGTGCTTCATGTGTTTCAGTGGGACTAGCTATTGGTATCATCGAGGGCATATAGTTCTTGTTATTAGACTTTGAAGGTAAAGCCTCTTCAAGAACAAAGCTAACCTCCACTTGCTTGCCAAATTGCTCATAAATTGTGCTGCCAATAAGCTTCGTATAACGATTCTGTAACCATTCTCTAGCAAAATTATTGGGTGCACATACGACAACATACTGATCATTAAAGGATACTGCTTTTGTTGATTTCAACCAGGTGTCAAAGCTAGGTCTACTTATTTTTTTCTGGACTACAGTTAAGACCTGCTGCCAGAGATCATGGATGTGGCTCTCCACTGATGCTCTCACTCCTTCACATTCTTCGTAACTTGTGGCTGAAGCCATAGGAATTTCAAATCATTAAAAAACATATAGAAATAAGAATAATGTCGACAAATGTTATCCACAAAACTAACTGATATATAAATTATACTATTAGATAGAGTGGTTATTGTTAACAATGTTATCCACATGTTGTGGATAAATTAATATTTTTGAGTCACTTACACACAGTGAAAACAACTTTATGATATCAAATCAAGGGGTTTATATCAATGTAAAACCGTTAATTATCCACAAATTCAATAGCTTGTGAGTATCTGTTGTCAACAACACTAGATATTGTGGATAGTCTGTTCATCATTCGACATATTACGATAAATTTTCAAAAAATCTGTCCACATCACCATCCACATTACATTAGGTCGGCTTTCAATTTGTTGACTTTTGATCCTCAACATGCTTTAATGTAAAAGGGAATTTTGTGTATTAGTGATGGATTTCAAGGAGGTGCAGAATAGATGAGACCAACATTTAGACCTAATGTAAGGAAGCGCAAAAAAAATCACGGCTTTCGCGTGAGAATGAGTTCGAAGAACGGACGCAAGGTAATTGCTGCCCGTCGTCTTAAAGGTAGAAAAGAATTAACTGCGTAAAGCTAACTATTCATTAATGGAGGGTCACAGTAGTGACCTTTTTTTAAATTCCTCGAATCGGATGGAGATTTAGCAGTGCAACAGCAATATCGTTTAACCAAAAAAGAAGATTTCAATAAAGTATATCGATTCGGGAAATCCGCAGCGAATATGCAATATGTAATCTATTATAAGCCTAATAATCAGGTCGATCAGTTCCGAGTTGGTGTATCAGCCAGTAAGAAGATGGGTGGTGCAGTTGTTCGTAATCGATTGCGTCGTGTAATCAAGGAAATAATAAGACATCACGCTGATGAAATTGTTACGAAGCATGATCTTATTGTGATTGTACGTAAACCTGCAGTAGACTTGGATTATCATGCTGCAGAGGCCAGTCTGCTGCATGCTTTGAAGAGGGCAAATATGTTAAAGAAGAAGTAACTCTCGCTTTAGGCAACGATTGGTTTGTTCACACAGTTTTAATGGTGGACAAACTATGTTATAGTTTAATTTGGATAACAACAATTTATTAAAAATCAAGCTTAAATCAATGTTCTCGTTAGTCACAAACATGTGATTTACGAATACGCCAGATACGTCTGGGCTGCAAATCAATGTTCTCGTTAGTCACAAACATGTGATTTACGAATAGGAGGATACCTGCTTGTCCCGTAAAAAGATATTACTAATCGTTCTATTATTGATTTCCATTCTAGTTTTGGCGGGTTGCTCGCCAACGACCATGGGGACAACAGAAACAGCTGATCTAAAGGAAGGCAATTTTTTCAAACATTACTTAGTGTATCCCCTTTCTTTATCATTAGATAAAATAGCAGGTTTTCTATGGGGTCAATATGGATTGTCTATTCTTGTAGTAACGATACTTATACGGTTTCTTGTTCTTCCGTTAACGTTAAAGCAATATAAGAGCTCCAAAGCGATGCAGGCTTTACAGCCTGAGATGAAAAAACTTAAGGAAAAGTATAAAGATGATGCGAAGAAGCAGCAAGAAGAGACGATGAAGTTATTCCAAACGAATGGCGTAAATCCACTTGCAGGCTGTTTTCCATTATTGGTTCAGATGCCAATCCTGATTGCACTCTATTATGCAATCATATGGAATCCAGACATTCGTACACATACGTTCTTGTGGGCTGCACTAGGAGAACCGGATCCTTATTACATTCTACCTATAATAGCTGCAATTACTACTTTCATCCAACAGAAGATAATGGCGAAATATACACCGATGACGAAACAAATGCAGAGTATTATGATGGTATTCCCTATTCTAATCTTTGTTATGTCGATGAATTTTCCTGCTGCAATGCCGCTATATTGGGTATTCGGTAATATCTTTACAATAGTTCAAACGCACTTTATATATGGAGGATCTCAAAAGGGAGGCCAAGTTTCCAAATGAAATCCATAACCGTCTCAGGCAAAACGATAGAAGATGCAATTAAATCAGGACTGCAACAACTCCAGGTAACGGAGGATCGTATTACATTTACGGTTCTTGAACAGCCTACGAAAGGATTGTTCGGTCTAATTGGTTCGAAGGATGCAAGAGTATTAATTGAACTTGTGCCAGATCCGATCGATGAAGCGATAGCATTCTTGCGTGATGTTATGGATGGTATGAGTTTGCAGGCGGAAATTCAGCTGGAAGATATGGGTACCGATGCACAGGGTATTACAATCAGTGGTCCTGATATGGGTATGATTATTGGAAGAAGAGGTCAAACTTTAGATGCACTACAATATTTGGTCAATATCGTTGCGAATCGTCATTCGAAGGAACATATTCGTATTATTCTAGATGCCGAGCAATTCCGCAAGCGGCGACGGAAAACGCTAGAAGAGCTTGCTCAAAGACTTGCTACTAGGGTAATCAAGGGGCATAAGGAAATCATACTTGAACCGATGACTCCTCAGGAACGTAAGATTATTCACTCCTACTTGCAGGATCACCCGAAGGTGAAGACATTCAGTAAGGGTGAGGAACCAAATCGTAAAGTAGTTATCGCACTTAAATAAGTTTAAATGGCAATGACTTCAGGGAATTCTTGCGGAGTCATTGCTTTTTTTCACAAAATCTATAAGGATTCAAATTTCGGTTGATCAAGTTATTGACTCGTGATTATGATTGCATGGAGTGATGAGGCTAAGATGCATGATATAGATACAATTGCAGCTATATCTACACCGTTAGGTGAAGGAGGACTTGCGATTATACGTGTAAGTGGTCCAGAGGCTGTCGAGCAGGTGGGTGCGATATTCGCGGCAAAGGATAAGCTTACTGAGGTGCCGTCTCATACGGTTCATTATGGACATATTCGCAATCCCATCAATGGAGATAGGATAGAAGAAGTGCTGGTTACGGTTATGAGAGCCCCGCGTTCATTCACGATGGAGGATGTAGTAGAAGTTAGCTGTCATGGGGGATTGATCTCCGTGAAGAAGGTTTTACAGCTATTACTCCGTTCAGGAATTGTCCGCCTGGCTGAGCCGGGTGAGTTTACCAAGCGTGCTTTTCTCAATGGTCGAATCGACCTGTCACAAGCGGAAGCTGTGATTGATCTCATACGCTCTAAGTCTGATCGTGCCTTCTCCATAGCGCTGAAGCAAGTTGATGGGACTTTATCTAAGAAGATTAAGTTATTACGGCATCGTTTAGTGGAGTTAATTGCCCATATTGAAGTGAATATTGATTATCCTGAGCATGATGTGGAAGAATTAACGAATCTTTTTATCAGGAATAAATGTGGGGAAGCACTAGAAGATATAGATCTCTTGTTAAAGACAGCTGAACAGGGCAAAATATTAAGAGAAGGTCTGACAACCGCTATTGTTGGCCGACCTAATGTTGGAAAGTCTTCACTGCTCAATGTGCTTGCACAAGAGAATAGAGCAATTGTTACGGAAATCCCTGGCACAACACGTGATGTGATAGAGGAATATGTAACGGTCGGTGGTATCCCGCTGAGGTTATTGGACACAGCTGGAATTAGGGAAACAAGTGATATTGTCGAGAAATTAGGTGTTGAGAGATCTCGACATGCTCTACTGGAAGCTGATCTATTATTGGTTGTGCTCAATTATAACGATGACTTACATGAGGACGAGAGATTGTTGTTATCAGAGCTTAAAGATAAACAAGTTATTATTATTGTGAACAAAATGGATTTGTCCGAACGGCTAAGGGTTAATGAGATACATAGCTATGTTGCGGAGGATCGTATAGTATATATGTCAATGACAGAGGAGCAAGGGCTTCAAGATCTTGAAAAAGCGATAACTCATGTATTCTTCGATGGGCAGCTGGAAGCAGGGGATCTTACTTATGTGAGTAATGTACGTCATATTCAGTTGCTTCACCAAGCAAGATTATCTCTAGAAGAAGCCTTGCAGGGTACAGAGCTGTTAACGCCTATAGACTTGCTACAAATAGATATACGTAACGCATGGGAGCAGCTTGGTGAGATTATTGGAGATGCAGTAGGAGAATCATTGGTTGACCAGATTTTCTCGCAGTTCTGTTTAGGCAAATAGGGAGGTGTAGGTATGAGTTACCTGGCTGGACAATATGATGTTATTGTTATAGGCGCGGGTCATGCGGGCTGTGAAGCTGCATTAGCCTCTGCGCGTATGGGTAGTGAAACCCTGTTGATTACAATTAATCTGGATATGGTTGCTTTCATGCCATGTAATCCATCAATTGGTGGTCCTGCTAAAGGTCATGTTGTACGAGAAATCGATGCGCTTGGTGGTGAAATGGGTCGCAATATTGATAAAACTTATATTCAATTACGTATGTTAAATACAGGTAAAGGTCCTGCTGTTCATGCTCTACGTGCACAAGCCGATAAATTCCTGTATCAACACATGATGAAGGAAACCATAGAGAAGCAAGCTAATCTAACGATGGTTCAAGGGATGGTGGAGGAATTATTAGTAGATAATGGAGCTTGTATAGGGGTTGAGACGAAGTCCGGAGCTCAATATCGCGCCAAAGCCATAGTTGTAACAACTGGCACGTATCTGCGTGGTAAGGTAATCATGGGTGAGATGATCTATGAGAGCGGCCCTAATAATCAGCAGCCATCGGTTAAGCTGTCTGAAAGCTTGAAGCGTCTAGGCTTTGAATTGGTTCGTTTCAAAACAGGAACTCCACCACGTGTGCATAAGGATTCAATTGATTTTAGCAAGACGGAAATTCAACCAGGGGATGAGCAGCCGAGATTCTTCTCCTATGAAACAACTGAGGGAGTACTGGAGGCTCAACTGCCTTGTTGGTTAACGTATACATCAGCAGAAACACATCAGGTTATAACGGATAACCTTCATCGCGCACCCATGTTCACTGGTGTTATAGAGGGAACGGGGCCTCGTTATTGTCCATCAATAGAGGATAAGATAGTACGCTTTGCGGATAAGCCGAAGCATCAAATTTTCTTAGAGCCAGAAGGACGTAATACCTCAGAGTATTATGTACAGGGCTTATCAACGAGCATGCCTGAGGAAGTTCAAATTCGAATTCTTCGATCGATTCCAGGTTTAGAGGAGGTTCGAATGATGCGGACGGGCTATGCTATTGAATATGATGCCATTGTTCCTACCCAGCTGTGGCCATCTTTAGAGACCAAACGGATTGCTAACCTCTTTACTGCTGGTCAGATTAATGGAACCTCGGGTTATGAGGAGGCTGCTGGTCAAGGTGTGATGGCTGGAATTAATGCAGCTCGAAAAGCACAAGGCAAGGAAGCTGTCATTCTTGATCGTTCGGAAGCATATATCGGGGTTCTGATTGATGATCTGGTAACTAAGGGCACGAATGAACCCTATCGGTTACTTACCTCGCGTGCAGAATATCGATTGTTGCTTCGTCATGATAATGCTGATTTACGTCTGACTCCTACCGGTTATGATATTGGTTTAATTAAGCAAGTTCGTTATGATCGATTTCTCCAGAAGAGAGATATGGTGGAGAAGGAGATTGAGCGTTTGGAGAATGTCTGGATTCGTCCCGATGAGCAGGTACAGACATTGCTTGAGGATATTGGTTCGACTAAATTAGATAATAATAGCATTCCGGCAATTACATTACTCAGAAGACCAGAAGTTTCTTATGGGCATATTGAGCAGTTGTCACCGGCACCACACTCACTTCCCTTAGCTGTGAAGGAGCAGGTTGAGATCCAAACGAAATATGCAGGATATATTGAGAAGCAGCTCATTCAAGTTAATCGTTTGAAGAAGATGGAGCAGAAGTCAATTCCAATTGACATTGAATATCTGGAAATCTATGGAATAGCGACTGAAGCGAAGCAGAAGTTAGCAAAGGTTCGACCGCTTAATCTTGGGCAAGCCTCTAGAATTTCTGGAGTAACACCTGCAGATATATCTATACTCCTTGTATACTTGGAACAATATCACAAAGTGAAAGCTGCGAGAGGTTAAATATGGATGATGTAGTGCAGAAGTTTTCTTCTTTATTAGAAGAAAAGGGAATTAAACTAACACCGAGACAGCTCTCTCAGTTCGAGGCGTATTATTTAGAGCTAATTGAGTGGAATGAGAAAATGAATCTGACCGGGATTACAGACAGAGGGCAGGTGTACTTAAAGCACTTTTATGATTCTATATCCTTGTCCTTTTATATTCCGATGGATACTGTGCACACATTAATTGATATCGGATCAGGTGCTGGTTTTCCGAGCATTCCACTGAAGATTGTTTATCCTCATCTGGAAATTACAATCATCGATTCTTTAAATAAAAGAATTCAATTTCTACAGCATATTGTATCTTCAATTAATTTGGATACTATATCTTGTATTCATGGTCGTGCTGAGGATGCTGCGAGGAACCTCAAGCTTCGTAATCATTATGACCTTGCAACGGCCAGAGCAGTAGCTCGGTTAAGTGTTCTTAATGAATTATGCTTACCATTCGTTCGGGAGAATGGGTTATTCGCAGCCATGAAAGGATCGGATATTCACGATGAAGTTCAAGAGTCAGCATATAGTTTAAAACAATTGTTATCAGAATTAAAGGGAGTGCATTCTTTCGAGCTCCCTATAGAGCAAGCTCAGAGAAGTATTGTTATTATTGAAAAAATCGGTCGTACACCTGCGAAATATCCGAGAAAAGCAGGAGTTCCATCTAAAGAACCTCTAGTTAAGAAACGATAAAGCATTAAATTGTTCCACGTGAAACATTCGCCTAAAAAAGTTTCCTTTTATCAGGGCAGGAAATGAAGGTTGACGTAGAGAATATATGATTATGATTATTATAGATGTTTATAGTTAATTTTTGGGCGGAGTGAAGAAATGAAGGATCAAATCTCAAAGTTATTTGGACTTGCTGATCGCAATGGGAATGAAGAGATAAAGGCAATTCCAGTAACAGAAATTGTACCTAGTCCTTACCAACCAAGAACTGTGTTTGATGATGATCGGATTGAAGAGCTTTGTCAGACTATAAAAACTCACGGGGTCATTCAACCAATCGTGGTAAGGATTCGCGATTCCAAGTATGAAATTATTGCAGGCGAAAGACGCTGGCGTGCTGTTCAAAAGCTAGGCTCACATACAATACCTGCAGTAATCCGGGATTTTAATGATTCACAGGCAGCATCTATAGCGCTTATTGAAAATTTGCAGCGAGAAGGATTAACTGCAATAGAAGAAGCTTATGCTTATCAAAAGCTAATGGTTTTACATGAACTGACACAGGAAAGTCTTGCTCAACGTATTGGTAAAGGGCAATCTACAATAGCTAACAAAATTCGCCTATTAAATTTAAGTGAGCCTGTGAAACTAGCAATGATGGAGCGCAAAATTACTGAAAGACATGCAAGAGCATTGTTAGGCTTGGACAATGAAGAGCTTCAGCTTAAAGTATTAGAAGACATCATTGAGAAGGATTTAAATGTTAAACAAACAGAAGCGCGAATTGAATTTCTAAAGAAAACTTCAAACAAGAAAACTACTCGTAAGGTATCGTATTCAAAAGACATTCGTTTAGCTGTTAACACCATTAGACAGTCAGTTGACCTTGTCAGTAGTTCTGGTTTGAAAATTACTACAGATGAGCATGTGTTTGAGGATTATTATGAATTTGTAATTCGAATACCTAAGAAACAAGAAAAGTAATATTTAATTAGTTTTCCCACTATATATGAGGTGAATTGGGTGTCAAAAATTATTGCAATAACCAATCAAAAAGGTGGAGTTGGTAAAACTACAACTTCCGTGAATTTGGGCGCTTCACTTGCCTCATTAGGTAAAAAAGTCCTACTAGTTGACATTGATCCGCAAGGTAATACAACAAGCGGTATTGGTATTAATAAAGCTGATGTCGTATATTGTATCTATGATGTTATTATTAACGACATTCATCCCAAAGATGCAATTATCGAAACTAACATAGAAAATCTCAAAATTATTCCTGCTACTATACAATTAGCTGGAGCTGAAATTGAACTTGTTCCAACGATCTCAAGAGAGGTGCGTTTAAAGAAGTCCTTACAGCTAATTAAGCATATGTTTGACTACATTCTGATTGATTGTCCACCTTCGTTGGGGATACTTACGGTTAATTCACTTACAGCTTCAGATTCAGTTATCATACCAATACAATGTGAATATTACGCATTAGAGGGCCTTAGCCAACTACTAAATTCCGTTCGTCTTGTGCAAAAGCATCTGAATACTTCTCTACAGATTGAAGGTGTTCTGTTAACGATGTTCGACGCTAGAACAAATTTAGGAATTCAGGTAATCGAAGAGGTGAAAAAATATTTTCAAACCAAAGTTTATAAAACTGTAATCCCCCGAAATGTACGATTAAGTGAAGCACCAAGTCATGGACAATCTATTATCACTTATGATTCTAGATCAAAGGGAGCCGAGGTTTATATGGAACTGGCTAAAGAGGTGATTAGTCATGAGCAATAAACGATTAGGCAAGGGACTCGACGCGCTTATTCCCTCATTACACATTAATGACGATGATAAGATTGTTGAAATTCCCTTAATGCAGTTAAGAGCAAATCCTTATCAGCCTAGGAAGTCATTCGATGAACATAGTATTGAGGAGCTAGCTACTTCAATTATGGAGCATGGAGTGATTACTCCAATCATCGTAAGAGAAGTACTTAAAGGCTATGAGATTATAGCTGGTGAACGTAGATGGAGAGCATCGCAGGTAGCTAAGAAAGCAACTATTCCTGCAGTTGTGAGAAAGCTGACTGATCAACAAGTAATGGAAATTGCTCTTATCGAAAATCTTCAACGTGAGGATTTAAATTCAATGGAAGTAGCTCTAGCTTATCAGGGGCTTATAGACACATTCTCTCTTACACAGGAAGAGCTGTCTGTAAAGGTTGGTAAATCACGGTCGCATATTGCCAATTTCTTGAGGTTGCTTCAGCTTCCCGAAGAAGTGAAGGAATTTGTTTCACGTGGAACATTAACGATGGGACATGCAAAAGCGATTGTCGGATTGCGAGATGTGAAGATGATTAAGGAGATCGCAGTGGCAGCCATCAAGAACGAATGGAGCGTGCGAGAACTAGAGGAGCAAATCCAGAAGCTTGAACAGCCTATTAAGGTTAGTAAGAAAGCAAAGGTTAAACGTGATCCGTACATTCACCAAGTGGAAGAGTCCTTGCGTGAGTATTATGGAACTAAGGTCAGTATTAAGAATGTTAAGAATAAAGGGAAAATCGAATTGTTATACTACTCTAAGGATGATCTGGAAAGACTTCTAGAGCTCCTGCAAACGAAAAGCAGTTAGATTGTTCAACCGATTACCAAGGGTAAATAATTGGAGCATACTCGAAGAGGTAAGCACTCACCTCGGAAGTATGCTTTAAATTTTCATAAAGAAGGGGCGCAAGCTAGTGCAAATTCGATACTTTGATCATGCAGCATCATCTTGGCCAAAGCCGCCTGCTGTAATAGAAGCTATGATGCAGTGTATAGAGGAATATGGGGCGAATCCGGGTAGAGGAAGCCACAAGCTGGCTGTCCGTGCAAGCCGTACATTATTCGAAGCTAGATACAACTTGTCGCGGTTATTCAACATTCTCAATCCGAACGATATATCGTTTGCATTAAATACGTCAATGGCTCTGAACCAAGCGATAAAAGGATTTCTGAAGCCTGGTGATCATGTGATTAGCACATCTATTGAACATAATTCTGTTCGACGTCCTCTGGAATACCTGAAGAATAAAATTGGAATCGAGATCACATATATCAAGACAGACGAACAGGGTCTGATTAATCTAAAGGAAGTTCAGGCTGCCATGAATAGCCAAACCAAATTGATTGTATGCACCCATGGGTCAAATCTGTTAGGAAGCATATTGCCAGTGGCCGAACTTGCTGAGATTGCACATCAACGTGGAGCGCGTATATTGGTTGATGCAGCTCAAACTGCCGGAACGTTAGATATCGACATTCAGGCAACTGGCATCGATATGCTAGCCTTTCCAGGGCATAAGGGTTTATTGGGTCCGCAAGGTACGGGTGGATTATATATACATCCTGAGCTAGAGCTCGAACCGCTAATTCATGGAGGGACAGGAAGTAAATCCGAAGAGACGGATATGCCTAATGTCAGGCCAGATCGGTATGAAGGAGGAACGCCGAATACGGTCGGTATAGCTGGATTAAACGAGGGGGTAAAGTTTGTACTGAATGAAACCGTTCGTAAGATACATAATAAAGAATGGGAGCTCACTCAACAACTAATAACAGAATTACTTAGTATTCCGAATATTCGAATTCTAGGGCCGGGCTTAAATGAACAGAGGACTGGGATTGTTGCTTTCGAGCTTCCACATATTGATGCTTCAGAGATGTCATTCATTCTTGATCAGAGCTTTAATATTGCTGTGAGAGCGGGCTATCACTGTACGCCACTAGCGCATGAAACGGCTAGAACATTAGAGGGAGGTGCAGTAAGAGCAAGCGTTGGATACTTAACAACTGTAGAGGATATTGAATACCTAGCGGGAGCGGTAAAGGAAATAAATCAGCATTATCAAAGGTAGGTAAAGAGCGAAATCATCTGGGGGGCATTCTTATGGGGAACATAAATCAAGAAATCGCTCTAATCTTCAGTGTAGGCATCGTAGTATTAATTATTATATTATTAGTAGTGACCATCCTTCTGTGGAGAAAGTTAAATCTCGTTAAGCGTAAATATGATGCGATGATCGGGCATGCCGGTGTAGCGAATTTGGAAGAGATTATTACAGAGCTCCAGAATAAATTGGAAATCCTTCAGGGTGATCATTCAAAGCATGAGCTCCTGCTTCAACAAATGAGGAGCAAGTTATCTGAGATGAAGGGGAATGTGTCCATCGTGCGTTACAATGCATTCGAAGAGTTTGGGAGTGATCAGAGCTTCTCGATTGCGCTGATTGATGATCATCAGGATGGGCTAGTGCTTACAGTCATTCATGGTCGGGAAGAGACCTATTCGTATGGTAAACCATTAATTAAGGGTGAATCAAAATATCCATTGTCACCAGAGGAACGCAAAGTGATTAGTTCAGCGCAGAGCAGGTTGCTGAATCACGTCTAAACAATAACGATCGATGGAGGCTAGTTGAGATGGTCTCTGCCATATCCATAACTAAGCTTAATCGAGTATTCTGAAGAACCATGAATTCCATAAAGCCTCCGACATTAACAATACCTGTTATATGGATATCACCAACAGGAGGGAGGTCCTTATTCACACCAGCGCCAGGCTTCATAGGTCCATGGCCAATCTGAATGGTTCCAATACTCGCATGTTGACCTAGGCAAGCGTCAATAGCTACAATAAAGGGGTTACTATATAGACGCTCAATTGTCTGCATCGTATCAATAAGATTCATAGCATGCACGGGATGGTCTAAAGTTCCGTAGATAGGTTGTCCTTTAGTACTGCGTTTCTTCAATAAGGTGCCAACAAGAGGGCCGAGTGAATCACCAGTTGATCGATCGGTTCCAATACATATCATAATGATAGGTCGACCAGTTGGTACAGAATCGAATACATCTCGCAAACGATCACATAATATATGATGTGCTCGAGGATCCTGATATCCTGTCTTTACCGGTGTTGCTTTGCGATTCTCCAAGCCCCATGTGAATTTCATGGATTACTTTTCCTCCATCACATCTAAGATAAGTTTTATTCTGCTAGTATATGGACAATTGCCATAGAATATACGTCTTTGTGGAAGGACATGATAATAAGTTGATACAAATGATGCTGATCGCCTTTGATTCAACACAGCAAGCGCTGCGAGCAGAGATGCTGTTGGAATACGCAGATATTGATATTGATATACGTCCAACACCGAAACAGATTACAGCAGGCTGCGCATTGTCGATCGAATTTCCGGCCGATCAATTGAAGCAGGTCCGCTCTATTATTCAATCAGAGTCTGTGCAGGTCAGAGGGATTTATAGTCGAAGTCAAGATCAATATATTAATATCGAGCTATAGAGGATAGAGGAGGC
This sequence comes from Caryophanales bacterium UBA4100, assembly GCA_002383285.1. Taxonomy (GTDB): domain Bacteria; phylum Bacillota; class Bacilli; order Paenibacillales; family UBA4045; genus UBA4045. Next base: position 42,410 of record DFXU01000028.1, on the reverse strand, counting down.
ATCAAGCATGAAGGAGGACCTAAGCATGAGCTCAATAACTTCTAAGCTAAATCTGATCTGGGAGAAAATTATTGAATACTTATCTGATTCAGATCGATGGATAGAGTATTCTATAATAGGCTTAAAGATCATACTTATTATTACGTTAGCGAAAATTGCAGGGAAACTATTAAATAAAGCGATCAGACGTGTTGCAGAGGAAAAGGACAGGCTCAAATTTAATCCGAGAAGAACAACAACAATTATGCGACTAATGGGCAATATCGTAAATTATGCGATTAGCTTTATCATGGTGATGATGATTCTGGCAGTATTCGAAGTACCCTTCGGACCGATGCTTGCGGGAGCAGGAGTTGTTGGCTTAGCAATTGGCTTTGGTGCACAGAGCTTAGTAAAGGATATTATCACAGGCTTCTTTATCATTTTCGAGGATCAGTTTGCTGTTGGTGATATAATTCAGACAGGCAGCTTTAAGGGTACAGTAGATGAGATTGGACTTAGAGTAACCCGCATTAAGAGCTGGACAGGTGAAATTCATATTATACCGAATGGGTCTATTGTGGAGGTCACGAATTTCTCATTAAATAACTCTATTGCGGTCGTTGATATATCGGTAGCCTATGAGATGAATATTGATAGAGCAATCGATATTATTAAGGAAACCGTGAATCAAGTCAGCTTGTCGAATGAGAATATTCTGAATGAGCCTGAGGTGCTAGGTATACAAACGCTTGCTGCATCAGAAGTGATTATACGAGTTACATGTGAATGTAAGCCTAATCAGCAATATGGAGTTGCAAGGCAGATGAATGCGGAGATAAAGAAAAGTTTCGATGCGAATGGTATTGAAATCCCATATCCAAGAATTGTATCGTATCAACGGATAGAGAAGGCGGAGTAGCTATGGAAGCTAAACAATTTGGATTAGGCGATATTGTACTTATGAAGAAACCCCATCCATGTGGCGGTAATGAGATGGAGATTATTCGAATGGGTATGGATATTCGAATTAAATGTGTGAAATGTAAGCATAGTGTATTAGTTCCACGAATTAAATTTGAGAAGAAATTTAAGAAGGTTCTAAGGCAAGCAACCAACCCTCCTAAGCCAAATCAGTTTGAAGAGAATATATAAGCTCGTGTAATATGAATATGCAAAAGTATCCGTTGCATAGATGAATTCGAATATGGTACAATGTTTCTTGTCGTCACGGAGAGGTACCCAAGAGGCCCAAGGGGGCTGACTCGAAATCAGTTAGGCGTCGCGAGGCGTGCGTGGGTTCGAATCCCACTCTCTCCGCCACTACTCGCCATTACTTATTGTGATGTGATATTATAACTAATTTGACTCATCAGAATTCGGAACCTTCTACGTTGAATAGCGTAGGAGGTTTTTTCGTCATCATTCATCATTTGCCGAAATTATACGCTAGCTCAGAACATCAGTTCCCGCGTTTATATCGACGCAGAGACGTTTTTGTGATCTAGCTAGTGTGATTGTGCATCCAGAGGTAAAAACGTCTGTACACACGCATTACAGAGCCGAGAAGAGGAGTGGTTGAGAACAAGCAAAATCTAGAACGGAGAAGATGGGTGCTAAACACAAACATATCACATTCAGAGAAAAGTGATTATGGTACGATTAGAGAAATAAGGAGGGGAAGGTATGAAATTTTCTGATGTGTCTCTCATAACTGAAAATGTTTTGGCTTTAACAAAATTTTATGAAACTGTTTTACAATCAAAAGCAGAGGGAAATGATATTCATTCAGAAATTGAAACCAACGGTGCAGGTTTAACGATTTACTCGAAAAACTCTGCTAATGCAGATATGGGCTTTGACATTTCAGAAAAGTGGGGATCAGGTAATATTGCATTGGGATTTAATGTTGATGATGTAGATTTGGAATATGAAAGATTAAAGTCTCTTCATGTTGAGTTTATTACTCAACCCAAAACGTATCCTTGGGGAGCAAGATCCGTACATTTTAGAGATCCAGATGGAAATATAATATGTTTTAGAAGTATTCCTAAATAACGAACTACACTGTTACATATAATCTCTACTTGTATTCTATTGTTGGATTTGTTATAGTTTTAGGATGCGAGTTTAGCTACTTGCTCCTTGCTCCCTGGTTGTTTAGACAATCTGTCCCATAGGGAGCCGCTCAAGACCATAAGGAGGTGAATTTTCTATGCGTAAGTATGAAGTGATGTTTATTATTCGCACTGACATTGAACAAGATCTTGTTGATGCCACTGTCGAAAAATTCCTGANNTGGCTTATGAGATCAATGATTTCCGCGACGGGATTTATGTCCTAGTCCACTTTAATGCAACAGCGGATATTATTAATGAACTCGATCGCGTTATGAAGATTTCTGATGAAGTTATTCGTCATCTAATCGTCAAAGACGTAGCGTAATCACTCATTACCGTTGATATGTATTAATGTAGAATGTCCGGGAGGGATAATATTGCTGAACCGAGTGATTCTAATCGGCAGATTGACGAAAGACCCAGAGCTACGTTACACGCCTGTAGGTGTCGCTGTTACCCAGTTCACACTGGCAGTCGATCGAAATTTCACCCCTCAGGGTGGAGAGCGTGAGGCTGATTTTCTGAATATTGTTACCTGGCGACAGCTAGCCGAAACCTGCGCTAATTACTTGCGTAAGGGCCGCTTAACTGCAGTAGAAGGTCGAATTCAGGTGCGTAATTACGAGAATAATGAAGGTAAACGTGTATATGTAACCGAGATTATTGCGGACAATGTTCGCTTTCTTGAATCGGCGAATTCTGGTAATCGTGAAGACGGCGGAGCATCCGGTAATGCACCTAGTGCTGGCGGGTCTCGTGGAAAAGCTAACAACAATGATCCATTCTCGGATGATGGAAAGCCTATTGATATCTCAGATGATGATCTACCATTCTAATGGAAAGGAATGAATACCCTAATGGATAGCAGAAGACCTTCAGGCGGCGGCGGAAATCGTGATAATCGCGATGGCGACGACCGTGGCGAAAGAAAGTTTGGTAACCGCAAAGGCGGACGTAATAAACGTAAAAAGGTTTGCTTCTTCACTGTAAACAAAATTACGCATATTGATTATAAAGATGTGGATACGCTTCGTAAGTTTATTAGCGAGCGAGGAAAAATTCTTCCTCGTCGTGTAACTGGAACAAGCGCTAAGTATCAACGTGCATTGACTACAGCGATCAAACGCTCACGTACAATCGCATTGTTGCCTTACACAACGGAATAATCAAATCACATATAAAGGCCCTGGGAGCATCCTGCTTCTCAGGGCCTTTAACGTATTGCAATCAACACTAGCTTAAGTCATCCCTCGTAATCTCCACCTTACGAATACGATGCTTATCCTTCTCAAGCACATTGAAGACGAGGTTATGATAAGTCCAGGGCACATTCTTCCTAATCTCCGAATGATAGCCATATAACCAACCACCAATGGTGTCTAGCCCATCACTCTCAATCTCAACATGAAGCAGTTCATTCACATGTGTAATAGAAGTTTTGCCATCTACGATAATATGTGACTCACTAAGGACATCAATTTCCTTCACCTCGTCGGCATCAAATTCATCACGAATTTCCCCAACAATCTCTTCAAGAATATCTTCAATTGTAATCATTCCAGAGGTTCCACCGTATTCATCAACGAGGATGGCAATATGGGTTTGGTTTTTCTGCATTTGCTTCAATAAATCCTTTACTGGTATAGCTTCAGATACTGATATGGGTACTTGTAGGATGGATTTGAGTTCAAACTGTGCGTTATCATTATAATTCAAGAAAAATTGCTTCGTGTTAATGGTACCTATGATATTATCCTTATTTCCTTGAATTACAGGAAAGCGCGTATATTGCTCCTCGCGTATGAGCTTCAAATTCTCAACAAGGGTGTTATCTATATCCAGACAGATCATATCTGTACGGGGGACCATAATTTCACGAGCATGTAGTTCATCAAAAGCGAAAATCCGACTCACATAGCTGTATTCACTTTTATTTATTTTGCCGCTCATATAGCTCTCAGATAGTATAATTTGCAGCTCCTCCTCAGAATGAGGATCTTCATGCTCCTTCGCAGGCATAAATCCGAATAATCGAACAAAGCGATTTGCAGAGCCGTTAAGCACCCATATGAAAGGATACATGACTTTATAGAAGAAGATAATAGCTGGTGCGAAGAACAGACTGACTTCCTCTGCTTTCTGGATGGCGACGGTCTTAGGAGCAAGCTCGCCCAACACTACATGAAGGAAGGTGATGAATAAGAAAGCAATGATGAATGAAATGAAGGATAGAAGGTCCCCAGGAAGATGAAGGGGCTCAAGTAAGGGATGGAGCACTCGTTCAACGGTAGGCTCCCCTAACCAACCCAGTCCGAGCGCTGTTATCGTGATGCCTAGCTGACAGGCGGATAAATAACCATCCAGATTATTTATGACCTTACTTACAGCGACAGCATTCTTCTTGCCCTCCATAACCAACTGGTCGACACGCGACGAGCGAAGCTTCACAATAGCAAATTCAGTTGAAACGAAGAAAGCCGTAGCAAGTAGTAATAGGGCGACAAGTAGAAAATTAAGAGTAATCATGAAAAACTCCATTTCGATATAACAGATTTATGAGCTTCTCTTAGGATGAGTTCACATGGACTTATTATACCAAATTTATTAGGAATACTCTCGTGAACGGAAGATTAACGGCATAAAAGCCAAGATGATGGCAATATCTTATATAAAAGCATACTTTCGTCTGGCTATTGCCCCTATATCCGATAATATGGTCAATATGCGAGCTAAGGAGGTTTGACGCAACTTTAGAAGGACGGTTATAATTAAAGATGATTATGCAAGTGTAATATCCATCTTATTTAACAATCAGGAGGTGTAACCTGTATCCTTCCAATAGCGGAGGAGCAGGGCTTTATTGGAAAGTGACCCGGTAGTGATCATATTGATGATTGTGGCAGTATTGATTTTGGTTTTTCTTAATGCTTTTTTTGTTGCAGTAGAGTTTGCTATGGTTAAGGTAAGAAGTAGTCGTATTGACGCATTGGCATTGGAAGGTAATAATCTAAGTGCCAGGTTTGCATCAGGTATCTTGAACAATCTGAATGCTTACTTATCAGCATGTCAGCTCGGCATAACACTTGCCTCGCTAGCTCTTGGGTGGATTGGTGAGCCCGCAATAGCTGAGCTTGTAAAACCCATACTTGCCGGATTCTTGCCCGATTTTGCCATTCATACCATCTCATTCATCATTGCATTCTCACTTATCACTGCGTTCCATATTACTCTAGGTGAGCAAGTACCTAAGACGTATGCCATTCGTAATGCGGAGAGAGTTACTCTAATAGCAGCAATTCCTATGGTGATCTTCTATAAGATTATGTATCCGTTCATCTGGTTCTTGAATGGCACATCGAACTGGATGCTTCGACGTGCTGGAGTAGAGCCTGATGCCGAGCATGAATCGGTGCATACCGAGGATGAAATTCTTGTGCTCATGCAAGAAAGTCATAAGGGAGGCTATATTGATAATTCCGAGATGGCTATGCTGGACAATATCTTCGATTTTTCCGAAACACATGCCAGAGAAATTATGATTCCTAGAACCGAGATGGTGTGCTTATATGCGAATATGTCCTTCGAGGAGAATAAGCAGATAGCAATAGATGAGATGCATACGAGATATCCAGTTTGTGCTCCTGATAAAGACAATATTATTGGGTTTGTTCATATCAAGGATATGCTGAAGCGATGGGATGGTCTTGACAATCTAGCTGAGATCATTAGACCAATAACAACCGTACCGGAATCAATGTCGATTAATAGCTTACTAAAGCTTATGCAGAAAAGAAGAACAGAGATGGCTCTTCTCATAGATGAATATGGTGGTTCTTCTGGTTTAGTTACAATGGAGGACATTATTGAAGAAATTGTTGGCGAAATTCATGATGAATTCGATGATACTGCGCCTAGTATAGAGAAGATAGATGATCAGACACATTCGGTTAATGGGTTACTGTTAATTGATGAATTTAATGAATACTTTGGTACGGAAATCGAAACCGATGATTTCGATACGATCGGTGGTTGGGTGTACTCTCAGGTAGAGATGCCGCCACGTAGAGAGCAGATGGTATCTAACAATGAATTGGACTTTATTATTGAAGAAGTTGACCATATGCGGATATCAAGATTAATTGTAAGAAAATTATCACTCGATGATGAGGTTGACATGCTAGAGGGTGCCTCCTAGACATAGATAACAGAGTAGCTTCTTTCCACATCGGGGAGAAGCTATTGTTTGTTATGAGTGAGTGAGCTGAATAAGAAAATCCAATATGCTGTTGTTTATGATATAATCAACTTCAACGTGTTTTTTTGTGCATAGTGATTTGGCTTTATTATTCTTGGAGGTGAAAGCTCGTTTTGTCTACAAATGCAAAGAGTATGCTCATCTGGGGTATTCTTTATCTCCTAATGCTTCTTACTCTCATTACACCTCTTAGTTTGATCACAATACACCTCATGATGATTCCTTTAGTATTACTCTTTGTCCTATTGGATCTAAAAAGGTTCATACTGTTGTACGCTGGAATTATTGCGATATTAATTCTGGTTCTTGGAGGCGGCGGCTTTATATTGGCGTTTACGTCGATGTTCTTCCTCATTCCAAGTGTTGCGATGGGTATACAATATCGTAAAGGCGACACATCCAGCTTGGCAGTGACTACCGGGATTATTACGCTTATTATTGTAATGCTGCTTCTGTTGCTGTTAAGCAGTGCTCTAGGCGCTAATATTACTGATAGCTTCACGGAATTACTCAAAGCTGACCCGAACTTTATGACGATGATTAACTCGTTCGTGCAGAGTGAAGATCAGATCGATTCATTCATAGAGATGTTGATGAGTATGATTCCGTTGATGATCATTATGATTGCAGCCTATTATACGATGATTACACATTGGTTAGGCCGTAAGCTATTATCACGCTTATGGAAGCCTGTGCCGAAGCTGAAGCCAATGAAGGAATGGATGCTGCCTCGATCCATGGTGTGGTATTATCTGATTGTTCTGGTTTTGGATATGTTCTTAGTATTCAATACGGGCTCGGTTGTCAGTGTCATTGTTCTTAACTCGCTTCCATTACTAACCTATGCTTTTGCTTTACAGGCTGTAGGCTTTCTCTTCTTCTTTATTGACATTAAGGGGTGGAATCGCGCTTTACCGATTGTTGCTCTTATTCTACTGCTATTTATACCTAGCTTGTTGGCGTGGATTGGGGTTATTGATGTAGCCTTCGCACTGCGTAAATGGGTAAAGGAGAAAGTGAATTAGATTAAATTAGGTAGAGCACGTTAAATTTTTCTTAAGGCTTATATGGCAGGGTGGGTGTATAGAAGAATGCCGAAGTTTTTATTAAATCGATGGCATGGTCAGCATATGCTGTGGACGCATGCAGTCACATTCTTGATTGTTATTGTTCTGATGTTCAATGATTGGAGACTAGGTGGAATTAGCTTAGTGCTATTCGGTGTAAGTGTGTACTTCACGCTAATGGCGGAGAAGGCCTTTCGGAAAGATCTGAATAGCTATGTGAATACATTGTCTCATCGTGTTAAGCGTGCTAGCTTCGAGGTCATCCATGAGATGCCTATAGGTATTCTCCTGTATAGCGAAGAGAAGGTCGTGGAATGGCATAATCCATATGTGACTAAGATGATGGATAAAGAATCAATTGTAGGAGAATCGTTAGCTGAGCTTTTCCCCATGTTGAAGCCCAACAAGGATAAGGACGGCAAATTGGAGCTGAAGATCGGTAAGCATCAATATCAGGTTCTAGTTAAGGTAGAGGAAAGACTTCTATACTTCACTGACATATCTGATCATGTTAATCTCCAGAGGATATATGAGGAAGAGAAGCCTGCCTTTGGTATTGTCATGCTAGATAATCTGGATGAAGCCTCACAAGGGCTTGACGACCAGATGAGAGCGGTTATGCTAGGAAGAGTAACTGGACAATTATCTGAATGGGCGAATAAGTATCATTTGTACTTAAGACGGATGTCAGCAGACCGCTACTTCATCTTCATGAACAATAAAACCTTAAAGGCACTGGAGCAAACTCGATTCGAAATACTTGATGAGGTTCGCGACCTGACCATTGAGTATAAAGTACCGATTACATTAAGTATTGGTATTGGGTCGGGTACCGCTGATTACGTTCAATTAGGAACACTGGCACAATCCAGCTTAGATATTGCGTTAGGACGTGGTGGGGACCAAGCTGCGGTCAAGGTAGGAGAACGATTATCGTTCTATGGCGGCAAGAGTAATGCTGTGGAGAAGCGAACTAGAGTGAGGGCAAGGGTCATCTCTCATGCCTTACGCGATTTGATTCGTGAAAGCGATAATGTAATTGTTGTTGGTCACCGAATACCAGACATGGATGCGATCGGTGCAGCAATTGGTGTAATGAAGGCTGTTCAATTGAGTAATAAGAAGGGGCATATCGTACTTGAGGGTATTAACCCTTCCATCTACAGATTGATGCAGGAAATTAAAGAAGATGAAGAGATAAGAGATCTCTTTATTAGTCCGGATGAAGCCTTGCAGATTATTGGACCACGAACGTTGGTGGTTGTAGTTGATACACATAAAGCATCGATGGTTAGTGAACCCAAGCTTATTCAGATGAGTCAACGGATTGTCGTTATTGACCATCACAGACGTGGGGAGGAGTTCATTAATGATGCTGTACTGATCTATATGGAGCCCTACGCTTCATCCACCTGTGAATTGGTAACTGAGCTTCTACAGTACTTCCATGACCGCATGCATATGGAGCCGTTGGAAGCAACCGCTTTGTTAGCAGGTATGGTTGTTGATACGAAGAGCTTTGCAGTTCGGACAGGGGCACGCACATTCGAGGCAGCATCCTTCCTGAGACGTAATGGCGCAGATTCTGCACTCATCCAGAAGATGCTTAAGGAGGATTTGGATGAATATCTGAAGAAAGCGGATATCATCAAGCATGCGAAGGTGATTTATGAGAACATCGCTGTTGCTGCTGGAGAGACGGGACGCAAGTTCTCCCCGATGCTAGTAGCCCAGGCTGCAGATACATTGTTGAATATGACAGGGATTATGGCCTCATTCGTGATCTCAGAGCGTACAGATGGCTTAATCGGGATTAGCGCCCGTTCCATGGGTGATATTAATGTCCAGGTGGTAATGGAATGTCTTGGAGGCGGTGGGCATCTAACGAATGCAGCTGTACAGATCGAAGGTACACTGCAGCAAGCGGAGGAGAAGCTGCTTCAAGTGTTGAAAGAAATGCATACGGAAGAGGGGTTAATCGAATGAAGGTTATTTTCTTAAAGGATGTTAAGGGTCAAGGTAAGAAGGGTGAGGTTAAGAATGTGCCAGATGGTTACGCTAATTTTCTAATTAAACAGGGGTCGGCGAACCAGGCTAATCATTCCACAGTAAGGCAGCTTGAGCACATGAATGAGGTTGAGCAGAAGCAGAAGGACAAGGAAAAGGAAATCGCACAGAATCTAGCCGATAAGCTAGGAGAAATCACATTAGTCATTCATACAAAGGCGGGCGAGGGTGGACGTTTATTCGGATCTATAACAACCAAGCATATCGCAGAGGAGCTTAAGAAAAGCCAGAAGATTGATATTGATAAGCGCAAGATGGTATTGGATGATCCGATTCGAACATTGGGTACATTCGAGCTACCGATCAAGATCCATCCGCAGGTCAAAGCGATGTTGAAGGTTCAGGTTAGTGAAGAGAGCCATGAATAGGGACTACCTGTCTGATCGTGTGCAGCCACAGAGTATTGAAGCTGAGCAGGCGGTTCTAGGGGCTGTTCTTATTGAAGGAGAAGCGCTGCTTGTTGTTATGGGTCGGCTTAGCCCCGAGGACTTCTACCGCGCAGCTCATCAGCGCATATATGAAGCCATGCTTCGGCTTAACGAAGAGAATGAACCGATTGATCTAATCACGCTAACAACTGACTTGCAGAACCACAAGCTGCTTGAAGAGGTTGGGGGCGTGGGTTATCTCACCGAGCTAGCTAATGCGGTTCCTACTGCATCCAATGTGGGCTATTATGCCGAGATCCTTGAAGAGAAGGCGATGTTACGCCGGCTTATTCGGGCTGCAACTCAGATTGTTAGTAGTGGGTATGCGAGTGAAGAGGATGTAAACCAATTAATTAGTGATGCGGAACAGAAAATATTGGAGATATCAAACCGCCGTGGCGACGGCTTCATCTCCATACGTGATGTATTAATGGATGTATTCGAGCGTGTGGAGTTTCTATTCAATCACAAGGGCGGGACGACTGGTATTGCCTCGGGCTTTCCAGATCTGGACAAGATGACCGCTGGATTTCAACGGAATGATCTGATTATTGTTGCAGCGAGACCGTCTGTTGGTAAGACAGCGTTCGCCTTGAATATCGCTCAGAATGTTGGAGTCCGTTCTAAGGAATCGGTAGCGATCTTCAGCCTAGAGATGTCAGCTTCACAGCTCGTGCAACGGATGATCTGTGCTGAATCTAATGTAGATGCAGGTCGCATGCGTACGGGGTTCCTAGAGGCTGACGATTGGGAGAAGCTTACGATGGCGATAGGCTCGTTGTCTGAAGCGGAAATTTATATTGATGATTCCCCATCAATTACCGTTGCCGACATTCGTGCGAAGTGTAGGAGATTGAAGAAGGAACGCGGGCTCGGTATGATTCTTATCGATTATCTGCAGCTGATTCATGGACGAAGTGGAGGCGGTGACAACCGACAGCAGGAGGTCTCGGAAATTTCGCGTACGCTTAAAGCTATCGCGCGTGAGCTTGAGGTGCCTGTTATCGCATTATCCCAGCTAAGTCGTGGTGTGGAGCAACGTCAGGATAAGCGTCCGATGATGTCGGATCTACGGGAATCAGGCTCGATCGAGCAGGATGCCGATATCGTAGCATTCCTCTATCGGGATGACTATTACAATCCGGAGACGGAGAAGAAGAATATTATTGAGATTATTATAGCTAAGCAGCGGAATGGCCCAACGGGTACCGTTGAATTAGTATTCCTCAAGAACTTTAATAAATTTGTGAGCGTAGATCATTCCATGCAGGACATGGCGGTTGGACAGTTCGGATAGGGAAGTAGGTTGCTTGGGCATGGTTAAAGGTATGGGATGGTAACTGATGTTGTTATGAAACCATGTATATCCGAACGATTAATGTGGAGTGTTGCTGAACGTTCGTTTTTATTGACAACAACATGGACCACTGCTACACTAATAATGCTGCTTTGGACTAAAGCGGCTACATTTGTGGTGTGAGACCACACTTTATGGGGGTATGCTAGATGACAACCGTTGTTGTGGTTGGAACGCAATGGGGCGACGAAGGCAAAGGGAAAATTACTGATTTCTTAGCGGAATCAGCCGATGTTGTAGCTCGTTATCAAGGTGGCAATAATGCAGGACATACAATTATTATTAAAGATAAGAAGTTTAAGGTGCACTTGATTCCTTCTGGAATTTTCTATGATGATAAGATTTGTGTGATTGGTAATGGAATGGTTGTGCATCCAGCAGCGCTATTAGATGAAATTAAATATATTCATGATAACGGCTATTCGACGAAGAATTTAAAGATCAGTGATCGTGCTCATGTGATCATGCCTTATCATATTACGCTTGATGCATTGGAAGAGGCCCAGAAGGGTGAGCAGAAAATTGGAACAACGCTTAAGGGCATAGGCCCTTGTTATATGGATAAAGCTTCTCGTAGTGGCATTCGTATAGCTGATCTTCTTGATCCTGAGGTATTCGAGCCGAAGCTTCGTGCAGCAGTAGCTACGAAGAACAAGTGGATTGAACAGGTGTATGGCGCACAGGGCTTGAATGTAGAAGATATTCTCAAGGAATATACAGCTTATGCGGATCAGATTCGTCCTTATGTTACAGATACTTCTGTGGTATTGAACGATGCAATTGATGATGGGCGTAAAGTATTATTCGAAGGTGCACAAGGAGTCATGCTGGATATCGATCACGGCACGTACCCATTCGTAACATCATCTAATCCGTCTGCCGGTGGAGTATGTATCGGTGCTGGTGTTGGACCGACTAAGATCCAGCAGGTTATTGGTGTGGCTAAAGCCTATACAAGCCGTGTAGGTGATGGGCCGTTCCCAACGGAGCAGAACAATGAGGTTGGTGATCGAATTCGTGAGATTGGTCATGAATATGGTACGACAACTGGGCGTCCTAGACGTGTAGGCTGGTTTGACAGTGTTGTTGTTCGACATGCAAGACGTGTTAGTGGAATTACGGGCTTATCCCTCAACTCAATAGATGTACTTAGTGGTCTGAAGACCGTGAAGATATGTACAGCATATAAGTATCAAGGCGAGGTTATTGATTACTATCCAGCAAGCCTTAGTGTACTCAATCAATGTGAAGCGATCTATGAGGAGCTTCCAGGCTGGGAAGAAGACATTACTCAAGCGCGCACACTTGCTGATTTACCGGAGAATGCACGTCGATATGTTGAACGAGTTTCTGAGCTTACCGGCATACCGATCGCCATCTTCTCGGTTGGTCGAAATCGCGATCAGACGAATCAAGTTGTGAAGATCTATTAAGAAAGCTTCATACCATACAATAAAGCCCATCAGTGAAATTGCTGATGGGCTTTATTGGCGATTCTGCAGCGGAATAGTAAATGGTATGAAATTGTGGTGGATGTTAATACTAGAAGAGAATTTGCATATTTCTTGCAAATCATCAGGGAATCACCGAATTTCTCACATGATCAATGTCGGTTGATCCTCTTATATGACGTTCTTCGCGAAGGGATGGAATTCGGATGAGATTGTTAGGCTGGTTCAGCAAGATACTGATTTCTGTGCTCCTGATTTCGTTTCTCTCCATATTCACAACCGCATATATGGTGGATCTATATATTAATCGGTTCCTAGAGCAATGGAACTTGGGAGAGACCATAAAGCCTGCGATCGATGCTGAGGATTATCTATCCAAGCTAGTTAACCCGTCACAGATCTGGGATCATGATGATGCAGTCGATCCTATTGAGGATGAGGAAATTCTAAATCAAGATCGAACGAATAAGGATACAGATCCAGGGCTGCCTGTATTCAATCAAGGTCAAGTGACCGATACCGATATTCAGCAAGAAGACGCTCTAGGAGGGCAGCGAGATAGCTCAGAAGGAGACATTAGCGGTCTTAAGGATACGTTAGTGATGTCTGCACAGGAATTTAATGAGAAACGAAAAAAATTAACCAATCAGGATAAATCTGAAATCTTCTCTATAGTGATTACTAAGCTCCCTCAGAAGGAGCTGCAGAACATGTCCTTGCTACTCGAGGACGGTATTACAGAGGAAGAATTAGCTGATTTTGTGGACGTTATGAACGCTTATTTAGAGAAGGAGGAGGTTGATAAATTAATAGCTATTCTCAACAAGTATTAAGTAAAGTGACTTTTTTCGTTGAAACCAGTGTCCCCATTATGGTAAGGTAGTAAAAGATTCATGACAAAAAGCCGAGTTCGGTTTGTGTTGTCATCGTTCTTTGAGAGACATTTCCCTTGGATAGCACGGGTATGGATCCATACAACTTTGCGGGTGAAGGAGACGAATATGACAGTTTTCAAGGGAAAAGATTGGATCCGAAAGACGAAGGTCCAATTACAGGACTTGACTGCCAAGGTCAAATTAACGCGAGTCGATAAAGAAATAACATCGCGAATTTATCAGTGGACAAAGGTGAACAAAATCCCAATTATGAAAGGTGCAGGGGCATTCGTTCTACTTATTGGAATATCTGCTGGAAGCAACCAATACATTATAAGTAACACCTATAATATCTACCATGTTCTAGTTGAAGGTAAAGAAATCGGAATTGTCAGTCATCCCCAAGTCGTAGACAGGGCAATAGAGGCCAGACATAAGCAAGTGCAATCGGAAAACCCCGATGTACATATGGTCCTAGATGAGACGGATATCAGATTTGAGAAGGAGAAGGCATTCATGGGTGCCTATGATGATGAGGCTGCTATTCAGAGCCTAAATCCACTCCTGACTGCACATGTAACTGGTGTAGAGCTTGTAATTGATGATAAGGTTGTCGCTATTCTCAAGGATGAGGAAGAAGCGAATGAGGTACTCGAGGATTTCAAGGATATCTACTCTGGTACGAAGAAGAAGGAATCGAAGGTAACTGTCCTCTCAGCATCCACGGTGGAAGCAACCGATGATCCCGAGATAAAGGAACTGAAATCAATAGAATTTACGCAAGAAGTGAAGATTGAGCCGATATCGAATATTGATCCAGGGGATATTGTCGATACGGATGATGTTCTACGTACACTTCAATCCATGGGTGAGCTTCCGCAGAAGTACACGGTACAGAGTGGTGATTGTGTATCATGTATTGCAAGTAAGTTTGGCATAAGCACACAAAATTTATACGATATGAATTCGTGGATTGTTGACGATATGATACGAATTGGTGATGAGGTTATTGTTAAGGGCTTTGAGCCTACGCTAGCAGTTCGCACCATTGAACAATTAACGGATGAAGAAGAGATTCAATTCGATACCATTTACGAGCAGGATCCTACATTACGCACAGGTAAAACTAGGACGATCGCTAATGGGAAGAATGGACTTAAGCGTGTTACTTATGAGCTGACCTCCATTAACGGCGCTTTGATGTCTGAAATCCTATTAAATGAAGAGGTGCTTGTTGAGCCGGTAGCAGCTAAGGTCGCTAAAGGTACATTAAGATTACTTGGTGAAGGTACAGGTAAATTTGCTTGGCCTGTAACGGGAGCCAAGCTCACGAGCAGCTACGGTAAACGTTGGGGCACCCAGCACAAGGGTATCGATATGGCATCATCAAACCGGGCGATTAAAGCTTCGGATACAGGAAAGGTCATATTCGCAGGTACGAAGAATGGCTACGGTAAGACGGTCATACTCGACCATAAGAATGGGTATCAAACCTTATATGCTCATATGAGCAAGATTACTGTATCTAAGGGTGATGTCCTGGAGAAGGGTGAGAAGCTAGGTGTCATGGGTAGTACGGGACATTCTACAGGCGTCCACTTACATTTCGAAATCCTATCTGATGGGAAAGATCAGAATCCAATAAAGTTTTTATCGAAGTAATATTTAACATATATGGTATCCTTCAAGCCTAGGGCTAAGGGATACCTTTTTTTTGATCATCTATGTTAATATAAGTAGAAAGACTCTAGGGATCACAGGTGGTGACAGGATGGCAACAACAATATTAGTCGTTGATGATGAGCAGCCGATTGCGGATATTCTTAAGTTCAATCTTGAGAAGGAAGGTTATCGTGTCATCTGTGCATTCGATGGAGAGACTGCTGTTCAATTAGCCTATGCGGAAAACCCGGATTTGATCTTACTTGATTTGATGTTGCCTGGGAAGGATGGCTTGGACGTATGTCGAGAGGTTCGCATGAGCTTGAATACACCGATTATCATGCTAACGGCTAAGGATTCTGAGATTGATAAGGTGCTAGGGCTCGAGATGGGGGCAGATGATTATGTCACGAAGCCATTCAGTACAAGAGAGATTCTAGCTCGTGTGAAGGCGCATCTACGTCGCCAAACGAGTGCAACGAAGACGCTTAAGGAAACAACCTCGGTTCAACAAGGCATTCGGATTCACAACCTATTAGTTGACAATGAAATGTATATTGTATATAAGAATGAAGTGCCTCTAGATCTGACTCATCGTGAGTTTGAGCTTGTGTACTATATGGGCAAGAATTGCGGCAAGGTTATGACGAGAGAGCACTTATTACAAGCAGTATGGGGCTTTGAATATCTAGGTGACATGAGGACCGTAGATGTTACGATCCGCCGTCTCCGTGAGAAGCTTGAGGATGACCCTAGTAAACCAGAATATATTATTACAAGACGGGGTTTGGGATATACCATGCGCAACCCAAAAACAGGGGGATCTTGAGCTTATGAAAGAAATCCGTTTCTTTCAAACGATACAAGTTCGGTTGATTATCATATATGTGCTGCTCATTCTGATCGCAATGCAGGTAATTGGCGTTTATTTCGTTCGAACACTGGAGAGCTCCTTCGTATCGAATTCATCGGACCTGATGACGAAGCAAGTTGATCTGCTAAGTAAATTTGTAGAGCCCTATCTGTCCGCGATCCAAGAGGGAAACGATGAAGAGGGCGTACGCACGTATAATGACCTAGACGCTGTTGTGAAGAATTTAAACACGATCAGTAACGCCGAAATTCAGATTATCGATGCGAATAGTAAGATTGTATCGACGACATCTCTCGGACAGCAATCGTTGATTGGTCAGAAGAATACACATACCGAGGTGAGTCGAGCGCTTCAAGGTGTTAGAAACATATCTGGGATGGCCGTTAATGAGGCTGGTACTCGCTTGAAGGTCATCACGATGCCGGTTGGCAGTAATGGGAAGGTCATTGGTGCTGTGTATATGGTAGCTTCGATGGAGGATCTCTATACGAGCATCAATCGGATCAACCAAATTCTATTCTCAGGGACGATTATTGCATTGGCGCTAACTGCGCTTCTGGGCATTGTCTTGGCTCATACCATAACACATCCGATCAAGGAAATAACCAAGCAAGCAAAGGCGATGGCAGATGGCGACTTTAATAGACAGGTTAAGGTATTAAGCCAGGATGAAATTGGTCAGCTCGGCAGTGCATTCAACAATATGACGGATCGACTGAAGGAAGCCTTATCACAGAATGAGGAAGAGAAGGAAAAGCTGAGCTCGATTCTATCGAATATGAGTGATGGTGTAATCGCAACAGATGATCTTGGCAAGGTCATATTAATGAATCTAAGAGCGACGAACATGCTGATGACAGGTAACCGCAGCGAGCTGCAGGATATGAATATGTCGGACTTACTAGGCTTGCCGAAGGACAAGGTTGAACGTTATGTGTTAGGGGAGGAGAATTCGGTGCGACTCGACTTGAATCGCAGTGAGGACGATGAGCCTATGCGCGCACGTGTAACCTTCTCACCGATTCATCGAAGGGGTATGGGAATAACAGGGACGATAGCCGTTCTTCAGGATATAACGGAGCAAGAGAAGCTCGAGCAAGCGCGCAGGGATTTTGTTGCGAATGTCTCACATGAGCTAAGAACCCCATTAACAACAATTAAGAGCTATATGGAGGCTCTCGACGATGGTGCGCTGGAAGATCCAGAGCTCTCGCAGAAGTTTATTGGTGTTGTTCGGAACGAGACCGAAAGGATGATTCGACTCGTGAATGATCTGCTTCATCTATCTAAGCTGGATTCTAAGCAAGCGAGCATAGTGAAGGAATGGACGGATGTGAAGCAGATGCTCGAGGAGGTTGCGGATCGATTCGCATTCCAATTCCAACAGAAGTCTATTCGTATCGAGGTACTAGCGGAGGAGCAGCTGGGTCCGGTGTGGGTTGACCCTGATCAGATCGATCAGGTGCTTGATAATCTTGTGTTCAATGCAATTAAGTATACACCGGACGGCGGGCTGATAGAACTACGTGCCAGCAAAGTGAATGACATGGTTGTAGAGCTATCTGTGAAGGATAGTGGAATTGGCATACCAAAGCGAGATATTGAGCATATCTTCGATCGTTTCTATCGAGTTGATAAGGCGAGGTCTAGGGTTAAGGGCGGAACAGGACTCGGTTTATCTATTGCCCGGGAAATAATTAAAGCCCATGGCGGTGTGATCTCCATCGAATCCGAAGTGAATGTGGGTACGTTGGTTAAGTTTACATTGCTCGGCGCAGGCAGGAGGGAGATATCGTGATCGAGAAGAGTAAGACGATACTACTCGTTCTGTTGGTTGCTTCGAGCTTGCTGCAGAGCTATCTGCTGGCGTATCACTCCTCGGATTTCGAACCGATTCTAGAAACTGACTATGTGGAGACGGAGAAGATTGGGACACAGGTAGCTTCAGAGAGTCTGTTCTATCCACAGCAGATTGTTCTGCATAAGGATACCGAGCAGCATTCGGTATTATACCCAGAGCATCCTTTCTTCGACATTATCTATGATAAGATTAGAGTAGCAACCTTCGAGGGCCTGCGCACTTCTACAAGCTTTAAGCCGCTGTTAAGGCAACAGAATCAAGAGAATGGAGTGGAGATTCGCTTCGGGAGCGGTATCCCATTAAGTGTATTCAATCTGTTCGTACCACTTAAGCTCGATTTCGTCACACAGGTAGATCGGATCTCGAAGATGTGGCTTACCGTGAATAAGGTGAGTAATAAGGTTGATATCTTCTTGGTGAATGATACAGAGACCGCAGCATACGAGATTCTTACAACGGATATATCCTTGGAGCAGGTGTTGGAATTTATTGGCCTTAGTGAGCTTCAAGTGAAGTATAAGATTATGCAGAGCCATCTATATATTCCTGTCGAGGATATTCCGATGCACTCATTGATCTACAAGTATACGAGCATTACAACGGAGCAGATGGAGAATGTCCTATTCCCTGATCCTGGGATCACGAGGAATTTGCCGACTCGAGACGGTACAGAAATTTATTCGGATGGCAAAAGAGGGCTGCAAATCAAGACGAATCAGCTGTGGATGAGTTATACGGATCCGATTGCTCCTCTGGAGGATTCATTGGACACGCGAGAGGATCTGAACTCTGCAATACAATTTATTAATCAACGGGGCGGATGGAATGGACAGTTCCGGATTGATTATGTTGCCCCTAATTTGACGGATAAGGGACAACGGATTATTTTTCGCCAGTACCTGCCTATATATCCAGCTTCCTATCCGATTGTTGAACAGGAAAATCAGTCCTTCGGTTACATCGCAGCGACCTTGCAAGGTGGAACAATATCCGAGTACGAACGTTCGTTGATCATCATGGATAAGATGCCGACTAATCGATCGGAGAAGCTGTTGGCTGGCGGCCAACGATTAGAGGACAGACTTCTCGCTTATGACAATCTGTTCGATGTTGACGCGGTGTACCCGGCATATCGGCCGCAAATCACCCCGGAATATGTGGAATTTAGACCAGTGTGGGTTGTTGAATTAGATAATGGCGTTATTGAGGAACTACCCTAAGATAGGAGAAGCTCACCATGGACTGGAGTCGGGCAAAGACGATTTTGTTGGTTACTTTTCTATTATTAAATGTATTACTCGGATATCAGCTATGGTATGACAAGACAAGTCCGCTCGGTAATGATTCTAATGCCAATGAGTCTACTCCAGAGATTGAGCATATTATGGCTCAGAAGGGTATTGTATTAGCTGCGGATGTGCCAACGGACACGCCCAAGCTGCGGGAGATTGATGTGGAAATAACACCAAACGAGGGTGAACCGCCCATCATTGCCTTATCTACACCGTTCCAAGCGAGTGAGCTGAAGGATAAGACCTCCTTGAAGAACGTGATCAGCAGACAAATTCCTGATGGTGAGAGCTATCAGTTAGATGATTATGATTCTGATGGCGAGAAGTACGTGCTTCATCAGATGCAGGGGTTATATCCCTTATTCGATGTGAAGCTGGAGCTATATGTGGTGGAGGACCTTATTCGTAGTTATCAGCAGACTCATGCTGAGGTGCTGACGGGTGCGGTTGTGAAGGAGCAGAAGGTGTTAAATGGCTATACGGCAATTGAATTGCTCGTTGAGAAGTACCTGAAGGCGGGAACTCATATTATAGATGTTCAATTAGGCTATCATGGTCAGACCTTCGAAGCGGATACGCGTGTATTAGCGCCATATTGGCGAATTGTGACAGATCAAGGTGATCGATTCTTCGTGCATGCGATTACCGGTGCTGTTGAGGAATAGAATGTTGAAATCATATATGGATCAGATTGAGGATATGAAGCACTTAAAGGGGTAGGGACAATTGGGTTTGCGATTCTGTGTATTAGCAAGTGGATCAACGGGGAATGCTTCCATCGTCGCTAATGACGAGGTTAGCTTGTTAATTGATGTAGGTTTAAGCACGAAGAAGCTAGAGTTGATGATGGAATCGAGAGAATGGCATCCAAGCAAGCTGGAGGCGATACTAGTCACTCATGAGCATTCGGACCATATTAAGGGACTAAGCGTGATGGCGCGCAAATATAAATTACCGGTTTATGCGAATGCGAACACCTGGAAGGCGATTGAACGCCATATGGAGGGTGTCGCTGACGAGCAGAGATGTGTGATGGAGACGGGGAGTACAGTAGAATTCGGATGCATGAAGGTTGAATCCTTCGCCATCTCACATGATGCTGCAGAGCCTGTTGGATATTGCTTCACTGATGGGCCATTGAAGGTTAGCTTTGCAACCGATCTTGGGTATATGAGCGAGAAGGTGAAGGATAAGATCATTGATTCGGATGTGCTCATTCTGGAATCTAATCATGATGTAGATATGCTCAGAGTAGGTCGATATCCATGGAATATTAAGCGGCGGATTCTAAGCGATATTGGCCATCTATCCAATGAAGCTGCAGGGGAAGCGTTAAGTGATATGGTTATCGCAGGCAAGCTGCGGCGGGTTTATCTGGCGCATCTGAGCCGTGAGCATAATGTTATGGATTTAGCCAAGCTAACGGTGCATAGTGTATTAGAGGAGAAGGGTTACAGCTTGCAGGATCGCAAGGTCAGGCTGATGGAAACCTACTATGACCGACCGACACTATGGGACGCAGTAGGTATGGATTGAAGGATAGACGCTCATTGTTGGCCTTGACTAGATCGTGTATCGATACTGTCGAGTCGTTCAAGACGCGTTGTGCGGGCTTGAAGCTCAGCTGCGGTGAAGATTCCCTTCTCCATCAGGAGCTCTGCAATTGCGCTGATCATGAGCGATTGCTTGTAATGGGCTTCCTTCAGATCCGCTAGCTTACCTATCATGTGAATCTCGTCCATTGGAGAGATTGAATTTATAGCTTTCATTGGATTTAGATGGGGTCTTCGACCTGTCATATTCATCGCTCCTTCGATTGTTCACTCTTATTCATAGACTTACTACCATGACTTATTACCATTGTAGGTTCGATCGTCGTATATTATTCCTCGGAACAGTGAAAATAGCAAAATATAATAGAGCAACTTATAGGGGAGTAGTGCGGTTATGAGCTTTTGGAGCAATGATGAATTTGGTGGATCTTCAGAGCCTGACCGGAAGCAGCTAGGGATGAGGTCCAATAGCTGGAAACCACGTAGCTTCGCAGCCAAGGTGGTTGGTTTGGTTATTCTGGTTGTTATGCTCTTATTAGCAGTTGTATGGCTATTCATTCTGCCCTTCTTCTTGAATCATCAGAATTCTGAGGGCATTAGCATTATGGGTTCTTCCACTGCAGGTAAAGGCTCATCCGGCTTTAATGAGAGCGTCATCTTGGCGGCCGACAGAGTGAAGCCGTCTGTTGTTAGTGTAATCAGTTTAGCTCCGAAGGATAATGCTGAACAATCGCAGGATGTTGAACCGGATAAGGTACAGGAATTGTTTGGACTGGGATCGGGCATTATTTTTCGAATTGAGGGTAAGAAGGCATTCATTGTAACGAACGAGCATGTGATCGGAGGGGCCTCGTCGATTGAGGTCGTTCTAACGGATGGGGATCGACGGAAAGCCAAGCTCATCGGCACAGACCGAGTGACAGATCTGGCTGTTCTGCAGATTAATAGTAAGGATATTCATGCTTCTGCTAAATTTGGAGACTCGGATCTCTTGAAGGCGGGAGAATCTGCGATTGCCATCGGTAATCCGCTCGGACTTGGTTACTCACAGACAATTACTGCTGGAATTATTAGCGTTCCGCTGCGCACAGTACCTGTATCTCTCAATCGGGATGGACAGATAGACTGGGAGGTCGATCTCATCCAGACGGACGCCGCGATCAATCGGGGTAATAGTGGAGGAGCACTCGTTAATCTAGATGGTTCTGTCATTGGAATTAACAACCTGAAGGTAACGGATTTCGGCGTTGAGGGTCTGGGCTTTGCCATCCCTATTAATCATGCGATTCCAATCATCGATAGCTTGTTAGAATTCGGCAGGGTGAAGCGCCCATTCATGGGTGTGGCTACTGCGGATCTTAGCTCCTATATGGAGGGAACGGAAACTCTGAAGCTGCCCGATGGGGTGGAAGAGGGTGTAATTATTCTGGAGGCCTCGGGTCCTGCTGGAGAAGCGGGTATGAAGACTGGAGATCTGATCACTCACTTGGATGATCGAGAGGTCGGAACAACCTTAGCATTGCGTAAATACCTATACCTCGAGAAGAAGATTGGTGAAGAGGTAAAGGTGGACTTCTATCGAGAGGGTAGAGCAGGGACAGTCATATTAACCTTAATTGAGCGGGAAGTTACAGAATAGGGGATACTGTAAGTGAATTTGATAATTGAGGTAGCATGATGGATGGGAACATGGACATGAGAATGAGAAACTGTGAAGGAGACAACGAATTGATGCTGCTTGTATGTGAGGATCACTTGGAATTAGCGATCGATATCATCGTAGACGACTATGAGAAGGCACCTGAACTGTTAACGCTCGAGCAGGCAGGGCTTGCTAATGAGAAATCCCCGCAGAAGTGTACTCGGTGTGAAGCACTCGCGAAGTACGTGGTGAGCTAGGATGAATATTCAGATTGTTGCCGTAGGGAAGCTGAAGGAGAAGTATTGGGTTCAGGGCATCGAGGAGTATACGAAGCGTCTAGGTCCTTATGCCAAGCTGCAGATGAGTGAGGTCGCTGACGAGAAGGCGCCTGATGCGATGAGCGCGGCTGAGGAACGCCAGGTGAAGGAGAAGGAAGGCGAGCGCATTCTCGCGCAGCTACATGCGGATGCGTTCGTTATTGCGCTGTCGTTGGACGGACAAGCCTGGTCCTCGGAGCAGCTAGCTGGGCAGCTAGCGGAGCTGGGCACATATGGACGGAGCAAGGTGTCCTTCGTGATTGGCGGATCCCTTGGATTATCCGCAGGGGTTCTTCAGCGTGCCGATATGCAGCTATCATTCGGCAAGATGACGTATCCACATCAGCTGATGCGGCTGATCCTGGTGGAGCAGGTTTACCGGGCTTTTAAGATTATGCGGGGGGAACCATATCATAAGTAAAGTAATAATTACACTGAGATCGAGGTATCGGCTGAGCAGACCCTTATAACAGAATGGTCGATGGTAACTAGAAATACCAGGTGGACAGGTTCAAGGGATCCCCTCGAATCTATATTGCGATGACCACATTTCCCCTTTCGTGTCCTTTTTCTATCGTCCAGCCGCTATCAGATCTTAGATGAAATCCGGAAACTAGTTCCATATTGGCCGTATTGAAGAGTCCCCAGAAGTTGGGGACTTTTCATCGTTGAGGGGTCATGGCGAACCGAACTCGTCCCATATTTCAACGGTTCCATCTCCAGTTTGTCCAATGTTATGTGCCTAGTAATAGTGATGTCGGGCTTTTATGTATGGATAGAGATAATCTATAACTTTCGTTAGATTCGCTAAAGAGCAAAATAAATTAAAGTAATACTATAAATCTGTCTATTTCGACAAATTATTAAAACTTAGAGGTGACCGAATTTGAAATTACAAAAGTACTTTTCTACACTGATTTCTATTTTACTTTTATACTCCCTGTTTCCAGGGGTCTCATTGGCCCAGGTTGCGGATGAGGATGTAATCACACTGACCGTTGCCGAGGCCACGCTTGATCTTGCCGCAGATTCGGAGGCCAAGATTGCAGTGGACAACGGGCTGACGGTCAATTACAGCGGTGCATTGAACATGAGGCTCACAATTGCAGTCAGTGGAAGCGGGAATGTGCTCGATTACAATCCCGATAAGCTGCCTGTCGGAATGGATGTGACCCTAGATTACTCGCCGGATTCTGTTACCTTCGAAGGCACGGCGGACCCATCCGTCTGGCAAGATTTGCTCCGAAGCGTGACACTGTCCATAAATTGGAATTCATTGCCTATATATAACGAGCAGCGAACGATCACCTTTACGACCTTCGCGAATTACGAGGTGACGGACATGCGGACCGTGCAAGTGCTGACGGGGGCCGGTGCCGATCCAGGTGGAATGCCTGGTGGAGATCTAGGCGGTGATCCCGGGGGGGACTCATCATACACGATTGAGGAGATTACGCCTACCATTACTGAGCAACCGGTGAACATGACCGTAAATCAGGGCGAGCATGCGGTCTTGAGTGTGACGGCATCTGTGATTGCGGGAACCTTGAGTTATCAATGGTATAGCAATACCATCAACAGCAGTGGAGGATGGCCGGAGATTGCTGGGGAAACCAACCCCACTTATACGGTCTCAACTTCGAACCCAGGCACGACTTACTACTATGTAGACGTGGTCAACACCATTGACACCCAGATCGTGACGATCTTCAGCGATATCGTTCAGGTGACAGTCCATGCGGCTACAAATGCCGAAGCGCCAACGATCACAGAACAGCCTATGGGAGCCACAGTGAATCAAGGAGAGGATTCGAATCTCAGCGTAAGCGCTAGCGTGAATTCGGGAACGCTCAGCTACCAATGGTACAGCAACGATACGGCTAGCAATAGCGGCGGTACCATGATCGATGTGGCATCCGGATCTTCGTTTGCCGCGCCAACGGACACGGCTGGAGAAACCTATTACTACGTCGTCATTACTAATACGGATAACACCGCGACCGGGAATAAGACGTCAACAGTAACGAGCAATGCCGTGCTCATGAAAGTGAACGAGGTGACCCATGCGGAGGCGCCAAGCATTACGCAACAGCCAGAAGGGGCAATCGTGAATCAAGGTGAAACAGCCACGATGAGTGTGACCGCAAGTGTATATTCAGGAAATTTGAGCTATCAATGGTATAGCAACGATACAGACAGCAACAGCGGCGGCACGCTGATCGACGGGGCAACCGAATCTTCGTATGCCACGCCAACGAACACTGCGGGAGAAACCTACTATTACGTGGTCGTTGCTAATACGGATAACACCGCAACCGGCAACAAAACGGCATCCACAGCGAGCAACGCAGTTCTAGTGAAGGTTAATGATTCAGGACCGATCATCAGCACGATAGCGGGAACCGGTGTCGGTGGCTACTCTGGAGATGGGGGTCCGGCTAATCTTGCGGAAATCAACAATCCATATGCTGTCGCGATAGATAGCAGCGGGAATGTGTATATCGCCGATACTACTAACAACCGGATTCGGAAAATAGCCTTGGACGGTACGATTCAAACGATAGCGGGAACCGGTACTCCGGGATATTCAGGAGACGGCGGACCGGCGACAAATGCAAGACTCAACAACCCAAGTGGAATCGCAGTAGACAGCAGTGGGAATGTGTATGTCGCCGATCGATACAACAACCGGATCCGGAAAATCGCGACGGATGGCACGATCAGTACGATAGCGGGGACTGGCAGTGCAAGCTATTCAGGAGACGGCGGACCGGCGAACGAAGCGGCGATAAATTCGCCAACAGGGGTTACAGTAGACAGCAGCGGGAATGTGTATATCGCTGATCGATACAACGACAGGATTCGTAAAATCGCGACGGATGGCACGATCAGTACGGTGACAGGAACCGGCAGTTCAGGTTATTCAGGAGACGGTGGACCTGCTGACCAAGCGCAGCTATACTGGCCATTTGGGGTTGCGTTAGATAGCGGCGGGAACCTGTATATCACTGATTATAGTAACCATCGGGTACGGAAAGTAACCCCTGATGGCACGATTCAAACGGTGGCAGGAACCGGCAGTTCAGGCATTTCAGAAGACGGTGGACCTGCTGACCAAGCGCAATTATATAGTCCAAGTGGAATCGCGATAGACAGCAGTGGGAATATATATATTGCTGAATATGGTGGAAGCCGGATTCGAAAAATCGCGTCGGATGGCACCATCAGTACGGTGGCAGGGACTGGAAGTTCAGGTTATTCGGGAGACGGCGGACCTGCGGACGAGGCCAATGTGAACAGGCCACTTGGGGTCGCGGTAGATAGTAGTGGGAATGTGTATATTCCCGATACGTTTAATCACCGAATCCGAAAAGTAACTTTCAGTATCGTGGATGATGCGAATCATGCAGAGGCACCGACGATCACGCAACAGCCTGTTGGGGCAACCATAACTGAGGGCGAGACAGCCAAGTTGAGTATCTCGGCAAGCGGCACACCTCTCCCCACCTACCAATGGCGTTTCAACGGCACCGCGATCGCAGGGGCAACAAGCACCACGTATCATGCGACAAGTGCGGGATTGTACGATGTCGTCGTCTCCAATTCGCAAGGGAGCGTATCCAGCAACCTCGTTAGGGTGACTGTAAGAACGCCGGAACCGGAACCAGCACCAGCACCAGCACCACCGCCAGCACCAACATCCGTTACGAGCAGTCCCCATAAAAAGGTGCTAATAACTAAGGAGACAACGAGTACAGAAACAGATGAGAGCGGCAAGGAGACCAAGGTTACACAGGTGGATGAGGCAGATCTGAAGAACCAACTTAATCAAGACAAAGATGCAAAAGCCATCGTGATTCCGGTCGATTCCAGTACCGGAAAGGCAAAAGCGAAGCTGTCCGTGAATGCCTTGGAGCAAACGGCTGCCAACAACAGTGACAATACTATTGTTGTCCAATCGAACAGTGCAGAGTACTCCTTGCCTTCCAGTTTAGTAAATACGGGTAGTATCAGCAGTTCATTGGGGATCTCGGAGCAGGATGCGGCAAATGCCGAAGTGAACGTAACGATTGAAGAAAAACCGGACACGGCGGTGACCCATGCTACGAGAGGCAAATCAAAGTTGGCTTCGAAGGTGGTGGACTTCTCCATTACCGTCACGAGCGGGGATAACACAGTAGAACTAAATAACTTTGGCAACACCTATGTAGATCGAGCAATCGATTTAACCCAGAACGTGAATCCCGCCAAAGCCGTTGGCGTCATCGTTAATGCGGACGGCACCTTATCTCCGGTCCCGACCGAATTCGTTGAAACCGATGGCAAAAAAGTGGCAGTCTTAAAGCGGAATTCAAACTCTACTTACGCCGTAGTGGAATATGACATCACGCTGAATGACATCGCCGTTCACTGGGGACAAGCCGACATACAATTGTTGGCAGATAAGCTCATCGTGAATGGATTCGAAGACGGTTCCTTCCGTCCGAATCAACAGGTGACGCGTGCCGAGTTCGTTACGCTTCTCGTGCGGGCACTCGGTCTAGACGTCACGCAAATTAAGCACGAACTCTACACGGATGTGGCCGCCGATGATTGGTATGCCGGCGCGCTGACTGCAGCGAATCAAGCCGGATTGGTGAAGGGGTACACGGATGGCTCGTTCCGCGGCAACCTACCAATTACTCGCCAGGAAGCCTCTGTGCTGCTCGGCAACGCGATCGACTTCTTGCAGCTAAGAGAAGCTATTACGGAGGGAGACTCTAGGCAAGCGCTTGATACGTACAAGGACGCCGACGACGTATCCAGCTATGCCCGGGAAGCCGTAGGCATGGCCAGCTCGCTTGGCCTCCTTCAGGGCGGCGAGGAAGGGATGTTCCGCCCGCAATTGAACGCCACGCGTGCAGAGACGGTCGTTATGATTAAGAACCTGATGGAATTAGCGGAATTTATCACCTACTAACGACTTATAAGGATTCTCTCGTCGTATGGAATAGACAATACTATGGACTGCTTCGGGTGCATATATACCTGGAGCAGTCTTTTTCTTTGTGCAAGTGATCTTTAGGTTAAAAAAATTTGATTATTTAGTATAATGAAGAGACATTGTTCGACATTGGAGGGAATGTCGCTTGAAAGAAAGACAAGAGACGAGTTTAAGAAGCTTCATGGATTCCAACCTAATCGATTTATCTCTTTTTTTCAGGTTGGCTCCGAAAGTAGTGGAGCTGGTAAGTGAGTGGCATCAACATCAGCCCTTCCCTCCAGGAGTGGATCCTGAACACATAACCCTTCGGATGGAAGGAGAGGACATGTCGCTGCATTGGAGTAAGATCGATCAGGAGGGGGCTGGTCTTGCTTACGCGTACATGTCTCCGGAACACGGGGGTCGCATGATGAGGCAGCCCGACCATCGTAGTGACTTGTATGGCATTGGCATTCTGTTCTATGAATGGCTGACTGGCGAGTTTCCGTTCAGGGCAGGTTCGCTGAACGAATGGAACCATGCCCATATGGCGGTGCGGCCGAAGCCGCTTAGCGTATCCAAACCGCACATTCCTCAACCTATCAACGAGCTAGTGATGAAACTCCTAGCCAAAGCGCCAGAGGAACGATATCAGAGTGCACACGGGCTCTTGGATGATCTTAAAAAGTGCGCCGAACAATGGACAGAGACCGGAAAAATCGATGGGTTCCCATTGGGCGAACTAGATGAGCGAAGCCGGTTGCGTGTACCGAAACATCTCTATGGTCGGGACCGCGAATGGCAGCAATTAATGGATGTGTATGCTCGAGTCTGTTCAGGTGCGAAGGAATTGTTAGTCGTGGCCGGCCATGCTGGAAGCGGTAAATCGACGATAATCAGAGCTCTGCAGGAGCATATATTTCAGAACCATGGGAATTTCATGTATGGCAAGGCCGAATCCATCCGAGAGTCGAAGCCTTACGCCCCCTTCATTGCGGCTTTGTCGGATCGAATCAGACACATCATGGCAAGCGGGGATGAACAGATTGAGCTCTGGAAAGGGAAAATCGCGAAGGCCTTGGGAAGAAGCGGGAACGTGCTCACCCAAGTAATTCCAGAATTAACTTGGCTGGCCGGAGAACAATCTCCGGTCGAGGCGTTGTCTCCTGCGGAAGCGACAAACCGCTTCCGGAAGCTATTCGGCAACTTGATACAGGCGTTCGCGAGCAAAAAGCACCCCTTGGTTATCGGTATCGATGACTTGCAATGGGCGGATTCAGCAAGTCTTCATCTGCTTCGTGACTTATGGGAGCAATCGTCACTGAAGCATGTGATGTTCATCGGAACGTATCGGGATGATGAGGTTGGCGAGCAGCAAGACCATCACCCCTGGTTTCTGGATCTATCGGTGTCCGATGGTGCCGGGATTCATTTCATGAAACTACATGCCCTAAGCTATTCCGATGTTATCCGATTTGCAACGGATACATTGAATGCCGATTCCGATGAAATCAAGACGTTAGCGGATATCCTCTACCAACAGACAGCAGGCAATCCGCTTTATCTCAAGCAAATGCTGCAAGCCTGCTATGATCAGAAGCGGCTAACCTTTGACTTTGAGGTGGGATGTTGGCAATGGGATTTGCAAGCGATCCAAGCCATGAAGGGCTTTCAGGATGTAGTCGAATTGATCAAAAGTAGGCTCGAAACCCTTCCAGCAGAAACACGTTTGCTGTTGCAGCGGGCCGGTAGCCTAGGAGCCTCTTTCGATATCGAGACTATTTCGTGCATAGCAGGGATGGATATCGAGCAAGTAACACATGTCATTTCGCCTGCTGTCAATGAAGGGTGGATCGTAGTTGAGAAGGAACAGCTACGATTCCAGCATGATCAAATACAGAAGGTTGCTTATGATCTCGTTGCTGAAGAGGAAAAGATGCAAGTACATCTGGAAATCGGACGAGCCCTGTTGCGCTCCATTCCTTCATCAATTGCAGAAGAGCGCTTGTTTCAAGTCGTGCATCATTTGAATGCAGGACGCGCATACATCACCGACCATACAGAGCTTGAACAATTGGCTGGCATGAACCTTGATGCTGGAAGGAAAGCGAAATCTTCCGCTGCTTACGGACAAGCCCTAGGCTTCTTGATGATCGGGGCCGAATTGGACAAGACCGAGGACTGGTCTCGATCCGATGGGCTTTATTTTCAACTTGTGCTGGAACGATCGGAATGTCTTTATTTCTCAGGTGATATTGGCCTTGCCGAGACGGATTTGCGTGAGTTGCTGCAGCATGCCCATACGTTATCCGACCGCTCGCGAATCTATGCAATCATGATCATGATGTACAGCTTCCACAATAGGATGAACGAGGCCGTCGATACGGCAGTGCTGGCGATGAACGAATTTGGTTTATCTATGCCGTCTGCAGCTTCTACCTTATCGCTTTTCGTTGAGATCGCTCGAACGCAACTGGCATTAGCCAGAAACCATAAGCGGCTCGAACAATTACCGATTAATCACGATTCGAACCATGAAGCCTTGGCTCACATCGTGACAGTCGCTTCATCGGTGATGTTTATCGTTAATCCGGAGTTATCGATCATCCTATTTGCGAAGTATGTGCGAATGTCTTTAAGGCAGGGCCTTGGAGACGCCTTCTCCATCGCGCTTGGGTCTTACGCCGCTGCCATTGGTTTCGGATTAGGTCAATATCGGGCGGCTGAGCGCTTAATCGAAGTGGCGTGGACTTACGCCGAACAATCGGACAGCTTGCATCTCCGAGGGAAAGTGCAGCTGTATCGGGGTTTAGCCAAACAATATACTTACTCCAATGAGGTAGTCGCCTCCCTCTTTGAGAGTGCGGCACAGCTCAGCTTGGAATGCGGGGATATGGTGAATGCCGGCAATGCGATGTCCTGCCATATCATTAAGTACGATCAGGATTTGAGACGCTTGCATCTTATTACAAAAACTTATGAAGCGGAAAACGCCCAATGGTTGGATGAGATCACGATGCGGGCGTTTCGTATCACCGATCGCTACATTGAATGGTTGCGACAGCCATTCCATGATCAGCCCTTGCTTTTTCACATCCCGGACATGCCGGAGAATGTGTCGTGGTTGGAACAAGAGATGACCAATGAGGAGAAGGGCAACTGGTATTACCTCTATACATGCAAGCTCGAGGTCGCGTTCCTTTACAACCGTTATTCGGAGGCGATCACCTTGGCCGAGCAATCTATCGGGATGAGAAGAGATATCTTGCTCACGATTCAACAGAAGCATTGCTTTTACTATGCCATGGCCCTCATGAGGAGCTATGCGGACCATGAACGATATGGGCCACGCAAATATGGAAAGACGCTACGGGAATTAATGAAACGGATGAGGGTATGGACGAGTGCCTCAACAAATACGTTGCCGAAATATCGGATTATGCAAGCGGAATACGCCCGATTAAACCGTAACGACAATGAAGCAGTTAAGTTATATCATCAAGCGATTCATGAAGCCAGGCAGATTGGGGATTCTCGAGACGTAGCCATTGCGGCGGAATCGGCTGCGGATGTATACGCAAGAATGAAGGACCCGAGTCTGCATGAACGCTGCCTTCGGCAAGCCTGCGAGGCTTATGACAAGTGGGGGGCAACAGGGAAAGCGAAGCATTTGCAGGAGAACGTTCCCGCACTTGCTGAACTCTCCTTTGAGGAATGGGATGCCCCGGAGAAGACTGACCCCATAAGGGAAAGAAACTTGCCAATCATCAACACGATCTTTGGTGAAAGTCTCAGTCAGGACTTGGATATCGAGCTGCTGCAGCAGACGGCTCGAACACTAATGGAGGATGGGTCGGATAGTACCTTGTCAGAGAGATTCCTGCAGTTGGCTCTTCATACGACCGGTGGGGAGACAGGGCTTATCTTGTTGGAGAACGATGGCCGGTTCATCATCAAAACAGCACTAGAAATCAATCGGAAACGGGAGGAGGTTTCGGAGCAGAATAACTCTTATGCTCATGCGATTGTTCGATTCGTCCATCGTACGAAGGAGCCTGTCATTGTGGGAGAGGCCCGGCAAAGTATTTTTGCGAACGATTCATATATTCAACACAAGCAGCCACGATCTATTTTATGTTTGCCCATTCGCGATTCAGTTCATCGGGACGGAATTTTATATTTGGAAAATAACCAAACGTCCAATGCGTTCACGATAGATCGTGTGGATATGCTGGAGTTGATATTCTCACGCATGATTTATCTGAAGCTATGGCGATTGGAAGATCGCACGGACGGTAAGGAGACGCAGGATGATTCGAAACCGATGATCTCGATTGTCGAATCCTTAACCAATCGCGAAATGGAAATTGTACGTCTCATGGACGAAGGATTGTCCAATAAGCAGATTGCCTTGCGTTTATCGATAACGGAAGGCACAGTAAAGATACACGCGAATAACATCTATGGAAAGCTGCAAGTCAACAATCGGGTTCAAGCCATCAACAAAGCGAAGGAGCTTCATCTGTTAAACTAGCTTCAATCGAATTGTACAGCACAGGCTGTCACAGACAACATTGCTTGTGCTGTGGCTGACTCCAACGCTTCTCCAAACAAAGATGTGTTCTCTCGAGCGATACTGCGAAACTGGAAGTATGGATTATGGGATGGATATCTACGGGATGATACATTCTAAAATGCAGGCGTCATGGTTAAAAGTAAGGCACTCGGATGTGTGAAGTGCCTTTTTTCGCCGTTTAAGGGGTTAAGGTGAACCGTATCACAAGTAACGGCGAAATTTTTATTATGAATTACTTGCTGGGATCGTAAATAGATAGCCGTCAAATAACCCGCATCTTGTTGAAGGATGGGGTTATTTTAGCTGGTATTAAGAATTAAACACTCGGCAGGTGCTGCCTGCATTCGATGTATATGCCTTCGACTATTCGACTACATCGTAAAGCCTGTTAAATATGAGAGGCTTCAGGTGTGGATCATAGAAGACAACCATATCGACCAGGCACTTGAGCTAGATTGTCATTCTGCTGTCATTGGGGGTGTGTATACTTTTCTAACGTAGGAAATCAAACAACACTTCAAGGAGGAAATTATAATGCGAGTTATGGTTCAAAAGGGAATATCAGTCATCTTAGTGATGGTATTGGTTTTAGGTGGATTGAATGGGTTGGTTGTTGGTGCTGGCGAAGCCCATGCGTCAGTAGCGTTCGCTGGAGGAACGGGGACTTCAAGCGATCCGTATCAAATTGCTAACGCTGATCAGCTCAACGAAGTCAGGAATCATCTCGGAGCAGGAATCTATTTTATACTGACATCTGATATTGATTTGAGCTCCTACGCTAGCGGTGCCGGTTGGACTCCAATTGGTGCTAACTACGACAATCCTTTTTACGGAAATTTGAACGGTAACGGCTTTACAATAAGAAATTTAACGATCCTTGCAGGTGGTGCGGATTTTGTAGGACTCTTCGGTGTTGCGTATTGGGGCAGCTCATTTACTAATATTATTCTTGAGGATGTTGATGTACAGGGGAGATATAATGTTGGCGGGTTATTTGGATATGGCGAGGAACTCTCTGTTAGCAATGTCTACGTCACGGGAAATGTGGTTGGAATAGAAAGTGTAGGTGGCTTGGCAGGTTCTCCTTATGGAGGGAGTATCAATAACAGCTACTTCATAGGAAGCGTGACTGGAACTCAAAATGTAGGCGGGTTGGCAGGGTACCATTACGGTGATATTGTTAGCAGTTATGCGGCAGGAAGTGTGACGGGTGTTTACTATACTGGTGGCTTGATCGGATCATCAGAGGGGGGTGATATATCTAACAGCTTCTACGACGAAACCACTTCAGGACAAGTAGATACAGGAAAAGGCGAAGGAAAGACTACTGAAGAGATGCAGACAGAGAGCACGTTTACGGGGTGGGACTTTGCTTCGCAATGGTATATCTTCGAAAGTCAGTATCCTCAACTATGGGCCTTTACTAAGTTGATTAAAGGAACAACTGCTGGAACAACGAAATTATTCCATGTTGCCACAGGTATGGAGTATTCACTTAACGGTAACACTTATGTTCCTATCACAGGGGATTCTGTTGAAATTACCGTAGTTGCTGGAGATTCAATCGATGTCCGTGTAATCGCAGCTCCATTAAGCCGTCGGACTTTAACAGTAGGTCTGTNNCAATCCTACTCTAACAGCCGATACGACAGAGAACTACACGGCTACTGACATTGAGATGACGTTCGTCAATGATCCAGCTTGGCTTTCGGGGGTAACAGCCGTGAAAGATGGGGCTACGACACTCGATAATGGTACGCAATATACAATTGAAGCGGGTAAGCTCAAGATATTCGCTGGGGTACTGGCAAAGGGAAATCATTCGATTACAGTAATAGCATCCAATTATGATCCTGCTGTGGTAACGCAGTTGGTAACGAATAAACAATCTCCTGCGCTAACAGCAGACACAACAGTCCCTTATCCCACGAATGAGATGGAAATTACGTATACGGACGATCCGACATGGCGCGGAGTGATTACGGCTGTGAAAGACGGAGATACGACACTTGTTATAGATACACAATACACAATTGAAGAAGGAAAGCTCAAGATATTCGCTGGTGTGCTAGCAAAAGGTAATCATTCGATTAAAGTAACGGCACCCAATTATGATGATGCCGTTGTCCCACAATTCGTAGCCCACGAGTTTTCAGGTGCAGGAGAAGGATCACAGTCCAGTCCTTATCAGATTGCAACTGCGGATCAACTTAATGAGGTTAGGTATCTTCTAGCATCGGATTTTTATTTTGAACAGGTGGATGATATTGATCTCGGAGTTAGTCCATATGTAGACGGTGAAGGCTGGTTGCCAATCGAGGGATTCCAAGGGAAGATGGATGGCAAGGGCTACAAAATCACAGGATTAAAGATTAATAGATCATCTGATTATGTAGGGTTATTCGGTACAACATCGTCCACGAGCAGTCTAAACAATATGGGTCTAGAAACTATTGAGTTGATTGGGAAATTCTATGTAGGCGGGTTGGTTGGATCCAATCAAGGTGCAATCAGTAATAGTTACAGCAGCACAGGTTCTGTAAGTGGAGATAATCAATTCTATCTAGGTGGGTTGGTTGGAATCAATCAAGGGTCAATCAGCAATAGCTATAGCAATATGGTAAGTGTGAGTGGTAGAGGCTCAATAGGTGGGTTGGTTGGTTCCAATAGAGGATCAATTAGCAACAGCTATGCCACAGGAAGTGTGTCGGCGATAAACAGTACAGTAGGCGGATTAGTAGGTGAATACTACAATGGACAAATCAGTTATAGCTTCTACGACAGCACCACAACAACTGCGACCGATACAGGAAAAGGCCAGGGTAAGACGACTGAACTAATGAAGACTGAAAGTACGTATTCGGGTTGGTTCCCTTCTAATATATGGGGGATAGATTCATCAATTAATGTAGGGTATCCATATTTGAAAGCTTTTTACCGTTTTATGACTTATAACGGCAACGGAAATACGGGAGGAGATGCTCCAACTGATAGTAATATCTATACGCGTGATGCAGATGTAGTTGTAGTATCGAATGGAAGTCTAGTCAAGACGGACTACAACTTCACCGGATGGAATACGTTAGCAGATGGTAGTGGCACCAGCTACGAGGAAGACGACCAATTCGTAATTACAGCAAATACGACACTATATGCGCAATGGATTAGTACGGCGAAAGCAATCTCCACATTTAGCTTTGCGGGATTGAGCCCAGCGGTATCGGGCACAGTTGACGAAGCGAACAAGACGATTGCCTTGACTGTGCCCTACGGAACGGATGTAACAGCGTTAGTCCCTACATTCACAACAACGGGTGCTAGTGTGAAGGTAGCAGATACGGATCAAGTGAGCGGAACGACAGCGCACAATTTCACTTCTGCAGTTACGTACACGGTAGTAGCGGCAGATAGCAGTGAGCAAGCATATACGGTAACAGTTACCGTAGCAGCGAATACGGCAAAAGCGATCTCTACATTTAACTTCGCGGGATTGAGCCCAGCGGTAACGGGGACAGTTGACGAAGCGAACAAGACGATTGCCTTGACTGTGCCATACGGAACGGATGTAACAGCTTTAGTCCCAACATTCACAACTACGGGTGCTAGTGTGAATGTAGCCAGTACAGACCAAGTGAGCGGAACAACTGCGCAGAATTTCACTTCTGCAGTTATGTACACGGTAGTAGCGGCAGATAGCACTGAGCAAGCATATACGGTAACAGTTACCGTAGCAGCGAATACGGGTGGTGGGGTATTTCCTCCAGCAAGTGACGCTCCAACAAGTGAAGTTCACGCAAGTGATTCTCCAGCGATTTCGAAGAATGGTCAATTAGCTCTTCCTACAGGCAAATCAGGTGAGGTTAGCTTGCTTGAAGAGGTCACGGTATCTATTCCTGCGGATGCATCAAAACAAGAGTTGAAAATCACAATAGAAAAACTTTTAAACACGGAGTCCCTATTAATGAATCAAGAAGTTCTAGCGAGCCCAATCTTTGAGATTCTGAAAAACTTCGCTGAAAACTTCAGTAAACCAGTAACGCTAACCTTTGTGTTCGATCCAGCAAGCTTGAAGGGTAATCAAAGGGCAGCCGTATTCTACTATGACGAATTGAAGAAAATTTGGGTCGAAGCAGGAGGCAAGGTGGACGGCAATAAAGTCACCGTAAATGTCGATCATTTTACGAAATTTGCAGTCATGGTTGTAGACAAAGTGGTAGAAGTACCAATGACAGACCCAACAACGAACATTAGCTTTAGCGATATCTCTGGACACTGGGCAGAGGCGAAGATCAAACAAGCGGTGAGCAATGGAATCGTCAATGGTTATCTAGACGGAACGTTTAAGCCGAATCATACTGTGACTCGAGCGGAATTTGCTGTGATGCTGATGAATGCATTGAAGCCACAAGGAGAAGGCGTTG
This sequence comes from Caryophanales bacterium UBA4100, assembly GCA_002383285.1. Classification (GTDB taxonomy): domain Bacteria; phylum Bacillota; class Bacilli; order Paenibacillales; family UBA4045; genus UBA4045. Next base: position 5,650 of record DFXU01000028.1, on the reverse strand, counting down.
AGCTGATCTTCACGGATAAAGCGAAGATCGGAGCTTGGGCACAGAAAGCAGTCGCACAAGCTGTACAAGCAGGTATTATTAACGGCTATGCAGACGGTACTTTCGGTCCGAGTGCACAAGTCACACGTGCGGAGATGGCTGTAATGATCGCGAATGCGCTCAAGGTACCTACCGAAGGAAATGCCGCAACCCCTTTCGCAGATGACAAGGCTATTCCTGCATGGGTGAAAGGTTCTGTGGCAGCCCTGAGTGAACTAGGCATAGTAAAAGGTATGGGTGACAACAAATTTAATTCTAGTACTCAAACAACTAGAGCAGAAACAGTAATCGTATTGATGAACATGTTAGAACAAAATAAATAATGATCAGCGGTTAACTACGTCGCTTCCCCAAGGATTCGAACGGCGACAAGCGAGTTGGCAGCTCATTTCATGAGCGACATTGCGCGTCTACAAGTAGACCCTAGCACCATGTTCTTATGCATAATAATCATCACAAATATTATTGCAATAAAGAACTAGAGTGTAAGTTGCCTCGCAAAAGGGGACAAGCAAGAAATCAATCTTATCAAGAGGAATCCAAAGTGCTTGAATTAACGCAGGATGATGCTGCCAAGAAAGCGGGGCTTACCCAAGGACAGATCGCACGATTAGAAAATAGTTCACAAATTCCGAGGGTAGAGGAGGCCGCAGCTGTACAATTATAGAAAGCTGAACTCTGAATAGTCCTCAGTAAATTGAGGACTATTATGGAGTACCAGATTATCTCGACAAGGTGTCCGGATGTGGCCTTCCCTAATACTCCCCTTTAATCACAAAGAACGATCCCCGAATGGTTCCAGCTAGCTTGGACTTCTGCCTGGCAAACTTAAACTTCCCTTCTAACTCAGTGGGTATGTCCATTCCTTCGGAAAGCTTAAACCCAACCGCTCGCTTCTTAGGGTCATCCACCTTATACATGACGTTGACCGCTAGGCCATCCTCGTAGAAGACGAAGGACCACTGAATATTTTCCACTTGAAAATGCGACGTTTCCAAAGGCTTGGCGGCAAATTCAATGCCGCGTTCTTCCTTCAAAATCCGGTTCACTAACCTAATTGTCTCCTGACTCTCGGCAGCTGGTGTAACCGTAAATTCGTGCTTATATTTGTTCATGAAGTAGCGGGCTTCATTCGCGCGTAAACCAGCAAGCGCTTCTTGCACAGGCGAAGACTCTAGACCACTTGTGGACACTTGTTTAAAATCTACAGCGTAGGGCATGACCATTCCTCCAATTTCTGTTTATTTCCTGACAACGGGGATCCATACTTCACCGAAAACCAAGCCACCACGTTGCCCCATCTCGACCGTGGCATTCGGGCCGCCAACATAGGCGAAATCTTTTGCTTCCGGCAGCACTTGACCGAAGGCAATCCCAGTTAGCATATTGCTGAGAGCATCAGCCGTCTCGGCTTCCCCGTGGACAACCAGATATTCTCCCTTAGGAAATTGAATCACTCGGGTTACATCAGGTAATGTTGCATCCGTCATGACGCCGGCATAATACATCATCCTTTGATTCACCGCTTCGTTTACAGCGAATATGTAGTTATTCTCGGCTACCGCTTTCAGGGCGTCGAGCCTTCCGTCTTGTTGGACCGCTTGCCAGAAGTCTTGCTTTTCCTTGTTGATGCCAGCATAGTCGGTATAATCGCTTTTCAGTTCCGTTCCCATTCCCGATACGGTAAAGCTTTCCTTGTTCTCAAGCGTGTAGTTTGCCATTTTTTCATCCATCCTTTTTCTTGATTTTTTAAAATGATTTTCACTTTCGCTTGCTGAGTTTATAATAAACCTTAATCATATCAAAAAATGATACTGTTTAGGAGGCTGCGATGAAAAAAGTGGAGCGAATTAATATCATCATGCGATATATCAATAACCGTGCTTCCTTCACCATTTCGGAAATCATGCGGGAATTTAACATCTCTCGTTCGACCGCTATAAGGGATATTCGAGAAATTGAAGCCATGGGGATGCCGCTTGTTGCTGAGGTTGGCAGGGATGGAGGCTATTTCGTCATGAACAATTCGGTTCTGCCGACCGTTCGTTTTACCGATAACGAGATCAAGGCGCTATTTATTGCCTTTATGGCCACAAGGAATCAACAGCTCCCTTATCTGAAGAGCCGACATTCCTTGGCGGAGAAATTATTAGGGCTTATTTCACAGAACCAGCAGGAAGATCTTGTTCTCTTGAATCAAATCTTGCTTTTCGAAGGGACCAACCCGAATAATCCAGACCTGCTGGAGCTGTCGGACCTTCCGCATCCTACATTGGAGAAGCTAATCCAACTCCTGCTTTCGGATAACTGCTTGTTGCTTACCATGAATGAAGGGAACACAATCAGGTCGTATCCCATTTATCTCCTGCACCTTTACCGGGAGAAAAGCCTTTGGCTGATTGAGGGCTTCGACTTAAAGGAAGAGAAGAGACAAATCTATTCCGTTGATAACCTCATCGATGTAGAACCCTACCCCGCGAATAAGAGGCTAAGCCGAAAGAAGATACGGGAGCAGCTTAGTAAGCAGGAGGAAGAGAGCAACCTTGTTCTCGAACTTGGTCCAAAGGCGATTGCCCAGTTCAAAAAATACCATCCGCTAAAGCTCTCCATTTCCTATACCGACCCTTACCAGACGAGAGCCATTCTGAAATCTTATATCAATGTGAGTCATTCGGAAGAGCTGGCCGAAATGACCAATTGGCTGCTTTTCCTGGGCGGGGATATCAAGTTCAGGAGATTGCCGAAAGAAATGATAGAAGGTTTACAAGAGAGATTCTTCCAATACCACCCACAAGTGAGATATCATGCGAAAATATAAAAATTGAAATATATCGTACGATTTGATAATATTATCGTACGAGGTGATTGATAACATGGATACAACAAAAGAAATTACGGCCACAGAGCTCAAGACCAACTTAGGCAAATACCTAGATTATGTCGCTGATAACAACGAAGTAGTCATTACGAAAAACGGGAATAAGTTTGTGCGTCTTACTCCGTATATTACAGACATCGAACGATATTATGTGGTCAAGGAAAGGTCTATGGATTATCAATACGGTGGCAAGAAAGTTTCTTATGAAGAATTTATGGAGATTTACGAGAAAAGCGATTTGAGAATGGAATTTATCAACGGTGAAATCGTGTTGCTTGCTTCCCCGAACACCTTCCATCAAGACATTTCCGGTAATTTGTACGTCCATTTGAGGTCGTTCTTGAAGGGTAGCCAATGCAAGGTGTTCTATGCACCATTCGATGTTCATTTTTATAAGAAGGATTTGGATATACCTGATGTCATGCAACCAGACTTGCTCATTGCTAGTGATATGGAGAGAAGTGTGAATGAAAAAGGTCGTTACATGGGCACGCCTGTACTATGTATTGAGATTTTATCTAAGAGCACTCGATCCAAAGACATGGTAGATAAACTGAATACGTTTATGTTGTCTGGTGTGAAGGAATTCTGGATTGTTGATCCTAGCAAACGCTCGGTATTAGTATATGGTTTTAATGATTGTGCAATCGAAGAATACACGGCTTATAAAGCGGGAGATACATTGAATTCCTATTTTTTTAAGGAGTTGGATATTCAGGTCAATGATATCTTTGAGTCTTGATTGATCCAGTCTCTTGAGGAAACATGATATTGAGGTGGTAATTATTAGTATCATTCTCCATATAAGGTGTCTAAGGCCCATACCGAAAAGTACATCCATAGAATCATAAGAATATTAATTAGCACAAAAGAACCTTCTTTAAAGATTAACAGGTGACCTATGTATCCTATGTAAATAATAGCACCTACCAAAGTAAAGGTTAATATTTTCCACATCAAATGATGCCGAAAGTACCCCCATATAATAAGTGGATAACAGACAGAAACAAAGGTGAGATAGAGACCATAACGGCTTATTTTGTAGTTAGAGGATAAAGTTGTCGTAAATCGCATAAGACCGAATAAATCGAGTACACCCCATAGAAATAGGATCGTACAGATTGGGAACATTCCAATCAATATATAGCCATAATAGTATATTGGTCGAAGATCACCCCGAACTAAGTGGGTGTACATCCATTTTGAAATTGCGAACAGCAGGAGCAAACCAATGAATGTCATCCAGGTTTTCCACCAGTGTTGATGGTATATCTCTAATACCATATAGAGTTCTTCCACAATACAGTATAGGAAGGCAACGATCACATTCCAGTAAAATGGTTTTCGTAGAACCGACAAAAGCAGCGCTGATGATGATACACTGAACTGCGAGAACAGATTACCCGTTAATACATCGTTAAACGGATCAAGATTTGAACTACGAATAATCTTTGGATAATATACGTATGCGTCCAAAAAAATTAGGATAAATGTTTCGAAATATAGAGGGAGTCCTACAATCGAAAAATAGAACACAATAACTCTGCGGCGATTCTCAGAATGACGCAGGGTATATATGACTTGAATCATGGTTCCGAAACCTAATAACAAATACCAAATGGTATGGGACCAAAATTGGCTCATAACTTGCTCCTTCCCGATAATGTAGGACATGCAGATCATCTGGGAGAATGGTCAATCGGAAGATTCTGAGTTTCGTTTATTCGCACCGAGGTCAGATAATCGGAAATATTCTGCCCCTTCGCTCTCTTGAATAGGGTTCCCAAATAAGTCGGACTTACATAAAAAATGTTTTCTGCTACACTAAGTGGATTAGATGAAAATGTTGATGATTTTTCAACAACGGTAGATGGTATCAGCCGTAGACATTTTTAAGGAAAGGGTAAAAGAAGTAGCCGGGAGAATCGAGTCATTAACAACAATCAAAGAAATAATCATGAAGCTCATCGAAGAGTTGGAAAAGAGACATAAGCTCGAAATCAATCAAGAGATCTTAAACGTTGAAGCCATACTTCGCGACATTGACTCCTTATCCTTAACCTATCTCGATGTGAAGGAGGATAAGTCAATGAACCAGCTTTACAAGGCTTTGGAAAAATCAGAGGCAGTGGAGAATGTGAGGATTATCCATGTTCCACCAGGTACCGTCGCTGCAAGTCACTATATTGGAGAAAATCCAGAGGAGCATGCCGGGGAGCAATTGGCACGATTTGTGCAGCAGAGTCGGTTGTATAACACGAAGCCGGATGCGCGCGTATTTGGGTTTGACCAACCGAATCCTTCGAATGAAAGGCCGCACTATGGCTACGAATTATGGGTTACCATTCCTGAAGAGATGGAGGTTCCTGCGCCGCTTGTGAAGAAGCAGATGACTGGCGGTTTGTATGCAGCACATACGATAACGCTGGGCAACTTCCATGAATGGGAGCTGTTAGCCCGTTGGGTTCATAATCATGAGAAGTATGAAGCCAATGAGTTAGACGACAATGGGGAGCATATGGGTGGCTGCTTAGAAGAACACTTAAACTATGTCTACTATTGCCAGCTTAATTGGCCGGAGAGCGACGAACATCAACTTGACTTGTTGTATCCCATCAGGTTGAAGCATTCATAACCGAATATGAATTGACTGATGCTCCAAGCGGCTAAATTACGGGGAAGAGTTGCCCCCAAATGTTGGGCGACTCTTTCTTACGATTAGTCAAGTTGTTT
>DFXU01000080.1 GCA_002383285.1 Caryophanales bacterium UBA4100 | reverse complement strand
TGACTCCGGTCTTAGATGTTTTTTTGCATAACTTATGTTTTGGCGCGAAGAAGCCAGGGGAGGTAATTATGGAACATTTATTCAGTAATTATATGTTAAAGGGTCATGTGATTAGAAATCGAATAGTTATGGCTCCAATGGAATTTTTGGTGCGGGAGACAAGGAATGGTTTCGTAAATGATGGACATCTCGAGCATTATGGGAAGAGAGCAGAGGGTGGTGTCGGATTAATTATCATCGAAGCAACAAGCATTCATCCGAATAGCTTATCAATCGACTCTCAATTGGGCGCATGGTCAGATGAACATATTGTTGGTTTAAGAAGTCTGGCGAATGTATGTCATTCATATGGAGCTAGAGTTTTATTACAGCTCCAGCATTTGGGGATTAAGATGCATGCGTCAAATAATCAGGATGTGTATGGTCCATCAGAATATGATGGGAATGACATCTATGCAAGATCAATGACGATAAATGAATTACATCAATTACAGGATGCTTATGTCAAGGCGGTGCTTCGTGCATATCAAGCAGGGTTTGATGGTGTTGAGTTTCATGGAGCTCATGGTTATTTGTTAAATCAATTTACATCTTCAGAGGTCAATCAAAGATCGGATAAATACGGGGGTAATACCGAGAATAGATTGAGATTTGTTAAGGAAATTATCAATCGTGTAAAGCATGAGGTGAGTGAAAGGTTTATTCAAAGTTATAGATTAGGCTTTAATGAACCTACTCTTGAAGCAGGTATTGATATCGCCGTTAGGCTTGAAGCAATGGGAATCGATATGCTGCATGTGTCATCCTCTGGATTCTCATCAAACCGGCCGGAATTGCCTGATCAGTTTGTATATAATTGGGTTATCTATGGTGGTAGTCAGATTAAGAGGCATGTAAATATTCCCGTTATCGTTGTTTATAACATAAGAACACCTGAGCGAGCCAATGATATTCTTAAGCAAGGCTATTCAGATTTTACAGCAATTGGTAGGGAATTAATCGTGGATCACGAATGGGCAAATAAAGCTTTGAATGGTGAAGAAATTAACTATTGTGTGCGTTGTCAGCCCTGTGTCGTATTTGCTGGAGAAAGATGTATTATGCTGTGAGAAACAATCTATAACAGCCACGGTTCTCCTTGACATGAAATTTACGACTCTGCTAATATAAGCAATAATATATGTACGAGAGAATAAAACCAAGGATAATAAGAGGAGGAACAAGTTCTGTGTGGGAAGCCAAGTTTGGCAAAGAGGGTTTGACGTTCGATGATGTATTACTAGTTCCGAGGAAGTCGGAGGTATTCGGGCGGGAGATTAATGTATCTACGACACTCGGGTCTGGTCTAGGATTGACCATTCCATTCTTAAGCTCTGCTATGGATACAGTCACTGAGTCTGCACTGGCTATTGCGATTGCTCGTGAAGGCGGTATTGGTGTTATTCATAAGAATATGTCGATAACCGAACAAGCTCAGGAGGTTGACAGGGTAAAGCGTTCGGAGAGCGGAGTTATAACGAATCCATTCTCACTTACACCTGATCATCATGTTTATCATGCTGAGGAGCTTATGGCGAAATATCGAATCTCAGGTGTACCCATTGTGGATGAGCATAATAAGCTGGTAGGTATTCTAACTAATCGCGATTTGCGGTTTGTACACGATTATTCCATGAAGATCCACGAAGTGATGACCAAGGAAGATTTAGTTACTGCTCCTGTTGGAACGACATTGCAGCAAGCAGAAGGTTTATTACAGAAGCACAAGATAGAAAAATTACCTTTAGTTGATGCGAACAATGAATTAAAAGGATTAATTACAATTAAAGATATTGAAAAGGCCATTCAGTTTCCAAGCTCAGCTAAAGATATCCATGGACGACTGCTTGTAGCAGCCGCTGTTGGTGTATCGAAGGATGTGAAGGAAAGGGCCGCGGCATTAGTAGAAGCAGGTATTGACCTGATTGTAGTAGATTCTGCACACGGTCATCATATTAATATTCTGAATACAGTACGAATGCTTCGTGAAGCATACCCAACATTACCGATATGTGCGGGTAATGTGGCAACAGGTGAAGCTACGAAGGATTTAATAGAAGCTGGTGCGACTATCGTTAAAGTTGGCATAGGACCAGGCTCGATTTGTACAACAAGGGTCATTGCCGGGATTGGTGTACCCCAAGTCACAGCGATTTATGATTGTGCTTCAGTAGCTAGACAATATAACGTTCCTGTTATTGCGGACGGAGGAATAAAGTACTCTGGGGATGTTGTAAAGGCAATTGCGGCGGGTGCTAGTGCTGTTATGATCGGAAGCTTATTCGCAGGTACGGAAGAGAGCCCTGGTGAAACGGAGATATTCCAAGGGAGAAGATTTAAGGTCTACCGTGGAATGGGTTCTATAAGTGCAATGAAGGATGGCAGTAAGGATCGTTATTTTCAAGAGGATGAAAGTAAGCTAGTACCCGAGGGAATTGAAGGTAGAGTACCTTATAAAGGGCCTTTATCTGATATTATCTATCAACTAGTTGGTGGATTACGCTCTGGCATGGGCTATTGTGGCACAGAGAACATTAATCAATTAACGAATGATACTGAGTTTATTCGCATCACGGGTGCTGGACTTCGCGAAAGTCATCCACATGATGTACAGATAACGAAGGAATCTCCAAACTATTCTCTATAAGTTTTACTTATATAAGACTTCAGCTGTTATATATGAGAAGGCAGGAGAATAATCTCCTGCCTTTTATTGTTAGTATAGATATTAATCCGAGCATGTTCATCAGTAAACGACATGTGTTACAATACTTGAAGTGAGTTNNAATTGGGAGAGAGGGAGTGGCTTTTGTGTTATTTCAGTCAAGAAAGGGTAAGAACGTAACCTCATTGACAGCGTTTGTGATCAGCAGTGCATTATTCCTTCAATTAAGCTTTGTAATATCCCCGAATACAGCCGTAGCAGCCGAGATACCTGCTCTTGCCATAGAGGCACAGTCTGCAATTCTAATTGAAGCTGAAACCGGACAAATTCTATATGAGATGAATAAAGACGAATTAAAGCCTCCAGCGAGTATGGCCAAGATGATGAGTGAATATGTGATACTAGAGACAATAGAGGCAGGAAAGCTGAACTGGACGGATACAGTGACAGTCAGTAAATATGCATCGAAGACAGGTGGCTCTGGAGGACTATTAGCTGAGGGCGAAGTATACACAGTGGAAGAATTATTCAAGAATATGTCTATATTCTCAGGTAATGATGCAACGATTGCTTTAGCCGAACGTATTGGTGGATCCGAAGAGGGCTTTGCAGTTATGATGAATGAAATGGCACGAAAGATAGGATTATCCGATAATGCCTACTTCATTAATGCAACAGGCTTAGATCGCAGCGATCTAGAAGCGTTGAGCATGGCACCAGAATCCTTACCAGGCGAGACAGCGATTNNATCATCCAGATGCACTCGAAATCGCGAAAACCACCGAAGCTTATTCTAAAGCAAACAACAAAGGTGTCTTGATGCAGAATTGGAACTGGATGCTTGAGGGCTGGAAGCCCTATAATAATGATTTTGCTAAGCTATTCTCCTATGAAGGCTTGGATGGTCTGAAGACAGGTCATACCACAAGAGCAGGCTACTGCTTCACGGGGACAGCTGAACGTGGTGATCTCCGCATAATTAGTGTGGTTATGGCTGCTCCGACTATGAATAAACGGTTTTACGAAACGAAGAAACTGCTCGATTATGGCTTTGATAACTTTGAGAAGATGATTGTAATTCAACCAAAGACGGTCATAGATCAACTAACGAAGGTAGATATTAAGAAAGCAGTTGCCAAAGAGATTGGTGTTGTAACCGAGCATAATGCACAATTCTTAGTTAAGAAAGGTACCAAGCTTGAGGATTTCGTGATAACAGCCGAGGCAGCTGATGAGAAGCAGCGTGTAGCACCGATTAAGAAGGGTCAAGTTTTAGGACAGCTTAAGGTAATGCTGCCAACTACAGACGGAAGCGTTATGGAGCAGACTGTAAATTTAGTCGCCGCTCAGGATGCTGACAAAGCTAGCTGGATTCGTCTGTTCTTCCGGGGAATTGGTGATTTCTTCAAGTCATTAGGAGGCGGAATTAAGAATTTATTCTAAAATAACGGCTAATCCACTACAATTCCGAGCCGCTGAGTTGTATATTTAGATGTCATGATGTAAAATATTTTCTCAAGGAATTCTTTCCAGCCGGTGTGTTATTAGAGAGTTGAAATGCAAGAAGCTTGTCATATGAATCAGGAGGCGCTTTAATATGGAAACAGGAACATCACGAGTTAAAAGAGGTATGGCAGAGATGCAAAAGGGTGGCGTCATCATGGACGTCATGAATCCAGAGCAAGCGAAGATTGCTGAAGCCGCTGGAGCTTCCGCTGTTATGGCACTAGAGCGCGTACCATCAGATATTCGTGCAGCAGGCGGCGTTGCCCGTATGTGTGACCCATCTATGGTAGAGTCCGTCATGAAGGTTGTAACCATACCAGTAATGGCTAAAGCTCGGATTGGACATTATGTAGAAGCTAGGGTTTTAGAATCCCTGGGTGTTGATTATATCGATGAGTCCGAGGTGCTTACGCCAGCGGATGATGTATTCCATCTAACCAAGAGTGAATTCACGATTCCTTTCGTATGCGGCTGTCGTGACCTTGGTGAAGCACTTCGTCGTATAGGTGAAGGAGCCTCCATGCTGCGTACAAAGGGTGAACCGGGAACTGGTAATATTGTAGAGGCCGTTCGCCATATGAGAATGGTTCTAGGTCAAATTCGTAAGGTACAAGGCATGTCCAAGGATGAGCTTATGGTTGAAGCGAAAAATTTAGGTGCCCCATATGAGCTTATGCTACAAATTCATGAAACTGGCAAATTGCCTGTCGTAAACTTTGCCGCTGGCGGTATTGCTACACCTTCAGATGCTGCTCTTATGATGCATTTGGGTGCAGATGGCGTATTTGTGGGATCCGGTATATTCAAATCCGATAACCCAGAGAAGTTTGCAAAGGCGATTGTCGAAGCAACAACACATTATACGGATTATAAGCTGATTGCTGAAGTGTCCAAGAATTTGGGTGCTCCAATGAAGGGCATTGAAATTTCCAAGCTGCAGCCTCAGGATCGGATGCAAGATCGTGGAATTTAAAGACGAACAATGAATGATGAACTAAGATAGATGAAAAAAGGGACGGGTTTAACATGAAAATTGGCGTTCTTGCTCTGCAGGGAGCAGTTGCCGAGCATATTCGGATGCTGGAGATGGCTGGTTCAGAAGGCATATCAATCAAGAAAGTAGCTGAGCTCGAACAATTAGATGGCTTGATTATTCCAGGTGGAGAGAGTACGACAATTGGGAGACTAATGGTCGAGTACGGTTTTATTGAGGCTATCCGTAATTTCTCAGCCGAAGGTAAACCAGTGTTTGGTACTTGTGCGGGGCTTATTGTTATTGCTGACGAGATTGTAGGTCAATCGAATACTCACTTGAAGCTAATGGATATGAAGGTATCTCGGAATGCCTTCGGTCGTCAAAGGGAAAGCTTCGAGACCAATCTAACAATCAAGGGTATCTCTGAAACCGTACGAGCAGTATTCATTCGAGCACCGTTAATCACGGAGGTTGGTCCTGAGGTGGAAGTGCTGGCAGTGTATAATGAACAGATTGTCGCTGCGAGACAGGGTCATCTGTTAGCCTGTTCCTTCCATCCAGAGCTAACGAACGATTATCAGCTCCATGCTTATTTTGTAGCGATGGCCAAGCAACACAAGCTGGCATCCATGGGCGCAGAATAAAGGAAGTTGTTCTATATTCACAATATTCTTAGGGGGCACTTCTCGTGTTAGACGCCAAGGTATTCCGTAACGAGCTAGAGCGAATAGAAACATCGATGATCCGTAGAGGTGGAACGGTTGAAGAGGTTCGGAAGTTTCCCGAGCTTGATCAACGACGCCGAATGATGCTGCAAGAAACCGATCAGCTGAAGAATCATCGGAATGTGGTCTCTCAGGAGGTCGCCAAGAAGAAGAAGGCGGGCGAGAACGCAGATGCGCAGATTATTGAGATGAGAGAAGTTGGGGAGCGGATCAAATCCTTGGATGAGGAAATCCGTTCACTGGAAGAAGTAATTAACAGCTTAGTGCTGTCCATCCCGAACATCCCGCATGATAGCGTTCCTGTAGGGAAGTCTGAGGAAGATAATGTAGAAATTCGCCGTTGGGGAGAGCCAAGGGAATTCAGCTTCGAGCCGAGTGCCCATTGGGATCTTGGGCAGAATCTGGGTATACTTGATTTTGAAGCTGCTGCTAAGGTGACTGGCTCCAGATTTGTTTTCTACAAAGGACTTGGTGCCCGGCTTGAGCGTGCGCTTATCAGCTTCATGATGGATTTACATAGTGAACAGCATGGATACACAGAGATGCTGCCTCCACTCATGGTGAATAAGGAAAGTCTTATTGGAACCGGTCAGTTACCTAAATTCGCAGAGGATCTATTCAAGCTTACGGACTCAGAATATTACTTAATTCCTACGGCTGAAGTGCCGGTAACGAATTATCATCGTGATGAAATTCTAAGTTTAGATGCATTACCGAAGTATTATGTGGCATTCAGCCCGTGCTTCCGTTCGGAGGCTGGCTCTGCAGGTCGAGACACTAGAGGTATTATTCGACAGCATCAGTTCAATAAGGTCGAGATGGTTAAGCTTGTGACCCCTGAACAGTCCTATGCTGAGCTGGAAGCTCTGACTCAGAATGCAGAGACGGTTCTACAGCTCCTGAAGCTGCCCTACAGGGTTCTAAGCCTGTGTACAGGTGATATTGGGTTCACATCGGCCAAGACGTATGACATCGAAGTATGGCTGCCGAGCAGCGGTGTGTATCGAGAGATATCATCATGCAGCAACTTCGAGGATTTCCAGGCGCGTCGTGCAAACATTCGCTATCGCAAAGAGACGGGATCTAAGCCTGAGTTTGTCCATACTCTGAATGGATCAGGATTAGCGATAGGGCGTACGGTAGCAGCGATTCTCGAGAATGGACAACAAGAAGATGGGTCAGTCATCATTCCGGAAGCTCTTCGTCCCTACATGAATAATCGAATGAAAATAGAGAAGAATTAAATATACAAAAAATAACGGTTGAATTTNNATCTGTGGAGAGGTGGTCGAGTGGTTTAAGGCAGCGGTCTTGAAAACCGCCGTGTTCGTGAGGGCACCGTGGGTTCGAATCCCACCCTCTCTGCCATACATAGAAGCTAAACGTCGTGCTATTGCACGGCGTTTTTTTTATAGGTTTCATGGTGGACCGAAGGGCTTATATTCTACATAGAATTCCGATTCACTTAAGGAGTAATAAAGGTCAAAATTATACACGCAATCAAGCCTTTTACGTACACGGTGAATAAGCCCAGCTGGTTTTATACTAAGCTTAGGGTTTCTAGAACAATTGAATATATATCACTTGGAGGAATTGACATGAATAACAACCGAACGATTATCCTCCCTGCAGAGGAGCTTCCCATTTCTATGGAAGTTGATGTGTTGGTCGTTGGCGGGGGACCGACAGGAATTGCCGCGGCAATGGCATCTTCACGCAATGGGGCGAACACATTATTAGTTGAACAGAGAGGATTCCTTGGTGGAATGGGGACGGTGTCACTGGTGCCGGCTTTCTGTCCATATACGGATCACGAGAAGCCAGTCATTCGTGGAATCGGCTTGGAGCTGCTTGATCGAATGAAGAGTAATTGCAGCATTGAGTACCAACAGCTTTACAATAAGCAGTTGGACTGGGTCCCTATAGATGCTGAAGTTCTGAAACGAATCTATGACGATGCTGTATTGGAGAGCGGTGCGAAGGTACTGTATCACAGCTTCGTTGGGCAATTGATAATGAATGAAGAGAGTAGTGAAATCGAAGGTATCGTCGTACTCAACAAATCTGGAAGAAGCATCATTAGGTGTAAGTACGTGATTGATGCAACTGGAGATGCTGACCTGGCCGCAATGGCTGGTGTTCCATTCCAGAAGGGCGGAGAGAATGGTGAGCTTCAACCTGGCACAATGTGTTATACAATGGCAAATGTCAGCTATTCACGCTTTCAGCAATATCTCAGGCAGAGCGGTGACACACCTCAGATCCATCAAGCCGTACAGAAGGCGCAAGCAGATGGCAATCTGCCAGACGGTAGGGAATCGGTTTCTGGATTAGCATGGATCGCAGATTATCTAGTCAGCGTCAACTTTGGGCACATATTTGGTGTCGACGGTACCCAGGCAGAGGATTTAACTCGTGCAGCTATCGAAGGACGCAAATTAGTGGAACGTCAGGTACAGTTTTTCCGCAATTATGTACCAGGGTTTGAGTATGCACATGTAGTTGCAACCGGTGAACAGATTGGAATTCGAGAGACACGAAGAATTGTTGGCGACTATGTACTTGTACAGGAAGACTTTATGGAGATGCGCACCTTCGAGGACGACATTGCGAGGAACAGCTATTTTATCGATATCCATATGGCACGCAGTGATGCGAAGATGCATATTCATCATTTGCCACCAGGCAAATCGCATGGCGTGCCTTACCGATGCTTACTACCAATTGGAATCAACAACATGTGGGTTGCGGGGAGGGCCGCTTCTTCTGATCGAGTTGTCCAAGGCTCTTTACGGGTGATGCCAAACTGCTTCGCAATGGGGCAAGCAGCTGGAATGGCAGCAGCTATTGCAGCCGAGACTGGCGCACATACACGACAAGTGGACATTAGACAGCTACAGCGATCTCTAGTGATGCAGGGAGCTTGGTTAGGTGAGACATACGAGGGTGAGGTGAAGAAAGATGGAGGACTCAACCGCAATTAAGAAAACATCAACATTCTGGACGATGAAGAGAAAAGAAGAGTCGATCGGTTGGTTATTTATTATTCCCGAATTCATCGGTATTGCGCTGCTCGGTGTATTCCCGCTGCTGTTCACGATTTATCTAAGCTTCAATGATTGGAATCTCGTAGGTGGGGTTTCTTCCATTAACTTCATCGGGATGGATAACTACAAAGCTCTGTTCCAAGACGATAAATTTATGAAGGCGCTCACGAATAATCTATTCTTCACAGCGGTGAGTGTTCCGGTTGGTATGGCAATTGCACTGGTAATGGCAGTAGCCATCCACAGCTATGTAAAGTTCAAAAGCTATTTCAAGGTAGCCTTCTTCGTACCTTATATCTGTTCAACGATAGCGATAGCAGCTGTATGGAGTGCGTTATTCCACCCGTCCAAGGGGCCGATTAATCAATTCTTGCTATCGATTGGCGTGTCTGAACCACCCATGTGGCTGGTCGATACTTCTTATGCGCTAGTCTCCATCGCCATCATTGCTATCTGGCAGTTGATCGGCTACCAAATTATCATCTACTTGGCAGGACTGACCAATATTCCCGAAGAGCTGTATGAATCAGCTAGAATAGATGGGGCTTCTGGTTTTCAGCAATTTTACAGAATTACGCTTCCACTTCTTGGTCCGACAAACTTCTTTTTACTGATTACGCTAATCATCAGTTCCTTTAAAGTGTTCGATATTATTAAATTCCTCACGCAGGGCGGACCTAATCAAGCCTCTACCGTGCTTGTTTACCGTATCTATGAGGAGGGCTTTCAGAACTTCCGAATGGGTTATGCTTCCGCGATATCGATAGTGCTGTTCCTGATAGTTGTAGTCATAACATCTATCACGTGGTTTACTCAACAGAAGAATGTACACTATTAGTCGAAAGGAGGAACAAGGATGAATACAACCCGTTGGAATAAATCTCAGATGATATGGACTCTGCTCTTCTTATTATTATCTATTGTCTTCCTGATCCCACTGATCTGGATGCTGTCGGCTTCAGCCAAGCTCGAACAGGATGTGCTGACCTTTCCGATACAGTGGATACCCAATACATGGAATTTCGCAGCCAACTTCCAGCAGGTTTGGTTCGGAGATGTCGCCTTTAGCTTATTTTACTTCAACTCATTAAAGCTGGCTGCTATCACCACGATAGTCACACTGTTCTTCTCTTCACTCGCAGGATATGCATTTGCCAAATTGCGGTTTCGTGGCAAAAGTCCGGCATTCGCTCTGCTTCTTATGTTCCTGATCATTCCGGAGCAATCCACCTTAGTACCTCGTTATTTATTAATTAAATGGTTGGGGCTGTATAATACACATGAATCGCTTATTCTGATGACGATGTTCTCGATTTATTTCACTTTTCTGATGCGTCAATTTATGATGGGGATTCACAATGATTTTCTGGAGGCAGCCAAGATCGACGGTGCGGGCTTCTTCTATACATTCTATAAAATCATTCTTCCGCTAAGCAGGCCTATTCTGGCTACGGTGGGAATCATTAAATTTATATGGACCTGGAATGATTATCAGAATCCGCTAATCTTTCTTTACTCGAAGGAGCTATTCACGATTCCTCTCGGCATTCAGTTTTTCCGGGAGGAGTTCTCCAGCAATATATCTGTTCAGATGATGGCTTCGGTGTCTGCGATTGTTCCGTTGCTTATCGTGTTCGTATTACTGCAGAAGCATGTCATCAAGGGAATTGCCTTGGGGGGCGTAAAAGGATAACGGGTCAAAATAATACACGTAGGATTCTCAAAAGATTACACGGGCTTTACCAGAGCTTCTATCTATAATCAAAATTGTGAGACAAGATATTGAGAGGGGACAATAACAAATGAAAAAATGGTCATTCATTATGCTTGCTTGTGTGCTGTTACTAACTACCTTCCTTACCGCTTGTGGAAAAGACAATAATGCGGGTGATGTAAAGGAGAACAAAAAAGCTGAAGTAAGCAATCAAGCTGAAAAGGCTAATACTGAATCTCCAAAACCGGTTGAACCCGTTCTTATCAAGTTTTACTCGCATGAGAAGAACGATGCAAATGAGCCTTTTCAGAAGGCCATTAAGGAATTTAATGAGATCCAATCTGAGATCATAGTCGAGAACGTATCCCTAGTACAGAATGCTGACATGAACCAGTATATTGAGAAGCTGGACGTATTAATGGCTGCAGGTGAGCAAGTGGATGGTGTCTTCTTCACCCAGGATCATCTACAAAGCCACGCAGCGCTTGGTGTACTCGAACCGTTAGGTGACTATTTCTCAAAGGAGAGCATCAATACTGCCGATGAGTACTTCGTAAATCCAACACACGATGGCCAACAATACGGCATGATGATAACCGCTTCTCCATGGCTTGTGATGTTCAATGAAGAGCATCTGAAGGAAGCCAATCTACCACTTCCGGATTTCGGATGGACCTGGGACGATTTCCGCGCATATGCAAAAGCATTGACAAAGGGTGAAGGAAATGAAAAACGGTACGGAACCTTCTTCCCAACCTGGGGCGAGTTCGCCAATCCGATCACCTATACCGACAATCCACAGCCGTTCTTAACTGAAGACGGGCAGCTGCGTTACAACGAGGATTCTTTCAAATACTGGTTCGAAATGCGCAGAGCAATGGAAGAGGACGATAAGTCCGTTCAGAAGCATGCTGATATCTTAGCAACGAATCCGAATATCTGGGCCGATTATTTCACTGGCAAAGCAAGCATGTACTTAACCGGAAGCTTTGGCTTGAAGTTCACGATTCATAATGAAACGTTCCCGCATACGTTTAAAACTGTGTATGCGCCTGTACCTAGAATGCCTGGGCAAACCGAGGAAGGACTTACGATCATGTCAGGTGATTACTTGGCGATTGGGAACAAATCCAAGCATAAGGGGGAAACATTCAAGTTCCTCCGATGGTTGTCTACGGAAGGTGCTGTTCATATCCCGAAACAATCCGCTTGGAAGAATGGTGATGGAGTAGCGAACGTCAAGAAGCTGGTTGGAGACAACACAGATGTTGTAGATATCGATTCCTTTGTTCATGTGTTGTTCGACAAGCGGGTTAAGACAGCTGGCTCATCGAAAGTCAGTGTACCTTACGCTGGTCAGCTGAAGAAAGTACTAGAGGAAGGGTTTACTAAATTCCAACTCGATAAAACAACAGCAGAGGAAGCGCAGCAATTTATGATGGATGAAGGAAAGAAGATCATGGATCAACAAAAATAAATATATTCGTGTAAAATGAGAAGTAGGGGCATGGACGTGCCCCTACTTTCTCTATAATAATCTGTGGGGGGATCATCGTGGGTTGGATATACAGAATATCGCTGTATCAGAAAATTCAATTCTCATTGATTCTCTTTATTCTGCTGCCCATCTTAATTGTTTCTTTGACTTCTTATATAACAACCAAACAGCATGTACAGGACAAAATCGAAACGACCAATCGGAATTTAATCCGAGCAATCGCTCTTGATATTGAGAAGACGATTGACGATATTGCGTATTCCTCTGTATTCTTTACGAGCAGAAATGATGATTTGGGGTTGCTACAGAGCTTCCACGTCCTTAAGGATATTACCCGCTTTGAAGATTACGAGGATCATGAGCATACAGCCCGATTAAGAGGGCTTTCTAATATACTTCTAGTTCAATCAACCGATGTGAATTTAAGAATGATGATCATTAATCGGAAGAACTTTATGATAATGGGCAACGTGGAGCAAGCCGAGTTCTCGTCGGCCAAGATAACGGCATTCGAGAAATCTGCCGGGATTAATTCCTCCAATCGACACGTGCTTCAATGGTTCAAGATAGATTCCGAGTCACCAAAATCTACCAACTATTATTATTCAGCCCGCATTATCGAAGACCCGCGCAATCGTGAAATTCTGGCAACCTTATACATCGGCATTCCACAATCCTACTTCGATCGGCTATTCCAAGCGGCAGGGGGCGGCCAAATCTATTTGTTGGATGGGAAGGGAGCTGTCATCGCCGCGAAATCAGATGAACCGTACTCTATGGTGAATGCTTCAGTGATTCGATTAGAGCAATCCATTAGCAAAGTGGATTGGAAGCTTGTCTACGATATTCCTCAAGAGGAATTGACTGGTCAAATCTCCAACAGCTTCGTGTTAATGCTGACAGTGATTGCCATCTCAGTTGTTGTCTTCCTAGTTTTCTCTGTATTTCTGGCGAGAGGTCTGAATAAACCTATATATAAGTTAAAGAATATTGCAGAGCAATATGTGCGCGGTAATCGATTTGTCCGTTTCAAATCAAGGGGAACCGATGAAATTGCTGTCCTGGGTGAGTCCTTCAATCGTATGCTGGATGAAATCAATCAATTGTTTCACCAGGTGGAGCTGGAACAAGAGGAGAAACGAATTTTCGAGCTTCAAGCGCTTTTCTCGCAAATTAGACCACATTTTCTACTTAACACATTGAACTCAATTAAATGCAATCTGGCCTTGGTCGGTGATGTGGAGCATAGTGACATGATTCAATCATTGATGAGCTTGCTAAGAGGATACATCAGGATCCATGAACCTGCCACACTAGAAGAGGAATTCAGGCTGCTCAAGGATTATGTTCAGATTATGCAAATGAGAAATGAGTTAACAATCGATTTCACCTCTGAACTAGATGGTGAGTTTAGACAATTTAAGGTGCCTCGTCTGATCATTCAGCCTATTATTGAGAATGCATTTATTCATGGCTTCCGTAAACATAGATCAGAGGCAAGTATTAGTTTACGAGGGTTCCGTAATGAGAATGAGCTTCATATTAGCGTTTCTGACAATGGTCAAGGCATATCAGAACATGAATTGGAGACAATGCGGAAACGATTATCGTCCCCCGATGAGAATTCGGCTGCGGAGTCAGCTCAAGGGATAGGCCTAATGAATATCATGAGACGGCTAAAACTGACTTATGGTTTCGAAGCACGTCTACTCGTGAATAACAATAAGGATGGTCATGGTGTTACGTTCGTCATTGTGATTCCCCTGCCCTCCAATGAACAATCGAAAGAAATAGGGTGAGTATGATATGTACAAGCTAATGTTGATTGACGATGACGTGCCTATGCTCCGATATATTCAACACTTGATTAATTGGAATGAGCTCGGCATTGTAATATCCGACAGCATGTATTCCAGTGAAGATGCACTTGAAGCTTTCAAGTCTAGACGACCAGATATAATCATTACCGACATCGGTATGCCTCATATGAACGGCATCGCGCTAGCCCAACAGTTTCGCAGAATGCATCCAGAGGTGCGGATTATTTTCCTGACCTGTCATGAGGATTTCGCTTACTCTAAACAGGCATTCCAGTTGTCCGCGGATGATTATCTGATTAAGGATGAGCTGACCAAGGACCAGTTGGAGATCAGCTTATTAAAAGCGATTGAACATCTAGAGCATAAGCAAATAGATCTGGAGCGGCTTTCTTATCGGGAGGATCTAGAGCGTAACAAAGACATATTAAAAGAAAAGTTTCTGGAGCAGATCTTAAGCGGCGTAAATGTGAGGACAACGATCGTCTACGGCAAGCGGCTCGGTATCGATTGGATCTATCCTCATTGTATTCTTGGCTTAGGTGAGATCCGCTTAGACTTATTCGCCCAGCATTATGACCTGAAGGATCTAAAGCTTGTTTTATATGCCATCTATAATATCGCGGAGGAGCTATCCAGCGAGCTTAATGAGAGGATTACTCCATTTCTATTTCAGGAGCGTCTGCTCTTGATTTGGAACGGGGAAAGGACGCATATTGAGCGTCTGCATTCAACATACAAGAGCTTTCTTCAATCGGTTAACGAGAAAGCCGAGCTTTATCTAAAAGTCAGAATGACCTATTACACACACCAAGCTCCGATAACGATCTCTAATTTGGGAATACATTATGCGGATATGGGAAAGAGGATGCAGGAATTTTTCTATGAAACCGGTTGGCTGCATAATATGGATAAAACTCCAGATAACAATTGGTTACAAACGGAATACGAACCGATCCTTCGCGATTTCGAGCAATGGAAACTTGCGGTAATCGATAGGAATAAGCTAGCAGCGGATATAGCCATGCATAGCATACAGAGAAAGTCCAATCAGCTTCAGCTTCATCCTCAGAAGATGATTCATGAATGCTTACAACTCATGCGAGCGGTGGCGTTAGTAATCGGTTACCGCGAGGACGAGCCACTCATGGCATATTTGAATAGTCGTCATAAGTGCATGGATATGCTTGAATTTATTCAGCATGTATGCTTTGCAATGTTTAGTCATGATGCAATCCAACAATTGGGTACTGTTAAGGATCCCAAATTAGAAATGATTGATCGTTTTATTGAGCATCATATTCATGAAACAGTTACATCGGTAGATACGGCAAATCACTTGCATTTGAATCCTAGTTATTTTTCCAGATATTTCAAAAAGATGACTCAAATGAATTTTACGGATTACGTGCATCAATTCAAAATTAAAATAGCGATTCAACTTCTGCAGAAGCCTGATGAAACGGTAGAGAACGTAGCATATTCACTCGGGTATTCGGATCGCGCTTACTTCTCGAAAGTATTCAAGAAATATAGTGGTAAGAGTCCAAGTGATTATAAATCGATGGATCATGAATAAACAGGGAGCTCTTCAAGCACCTTATGAGTGTGGCATATTTTTTTGAGGAGGCGTTTCTATGAGCACGAATACAACGACTACAAAGAAACCCACTGAGCTTTATGCAGCATGGCATGAAACGCTGCCCAGAATACTAAATGACGGGGATTCAGTTAAAATTCAATTTGATGAAGCGAATAGCAGCAGGATACGAATAACCATTCATACTGCTGGTCATAGCGGATATACATTTGATTTCACTTGTCTCTATGTTGATGATCGTGAGGTTAAGGTGGAATTCATCGATGTGGAGAAGGACGGTATTCACGTGGATGAGCATACGGAGATTATTCAAACTCTGATCGAGGACTATATCCGTCATATCCATGAGTGTGCGCAGACATTACAGCGTATTACTCATCATTAAGAGCAAGCTGCTTATCAAGGTTATCTAGAATAGGAGGTGCTTAGGATGCCGAAGAATATTCCCCAACCCGTACCGGAAGCACAAGACCAGCATCAGAGGAATGATGAAGAGAACACCATGCTGGAGCCACTATCTGGATCGAAGAAGGTCAAGAACCAGAATCACTCTCGCCAGAATAAAGGCGGAGGAAGTGCCATGTAGAAGTATAAATGGATAGACGAGCCTCCATATACCCTAAACAAGTTTAGAGACGAACCTATAGGTTCGCCTCTTCTTGTTCTAGTGCTCTATATAGGTGCTAATCGACAGCCAATGGTACAATGGGCTTCTCAATCGAGGTAAATTGCTCTATTGTCTCTCTAAGGTCATCCTCATCAATGTGGACATAAGGGGATTTCCAATACCCTGGATAGGGAACAGAGATAACGGAATCACTATTTAAGTCACCGTAGAAATCCTTGACAAGCGAGATCATCTTACCGCGACTCATATCGGTCTTGACGTTAGTCGTTACGATATCAAGCAGATTTAATGTCTTCGTAAGATTACCCCAGCTAGTCATCTTCTTGACGAGAGCAGTTATAACCTCCTGCTGCCGACGACCACGATCGAAATCACTCGATTCAAAGTTAACGCCTCTGTCATCAAGCCGGTGTCGGGCATAATTCAGGGCATTACGACCGTCGAGGATCTGTAAACCCCGCTGGAGGTCAATATGAGTGCCATCGAACTCTGCCGTATATTGCATCGAGCGATCTACGTTAATTTCTATTCCTCCGACCTCATCAACCAATCCAACGACAGTCTCGAAGTTGACTAGAAACGTATTCTCGATAGAGATACTAAGAAAGTCCTCGAATGTCTCCCGAAGCGCTACCATCCCTGAGCTTATGTATTCTTCACTGATTCGTTTCTTACCAATACTGACTTTCTTACCGGATAATAAGCTAGGATCCTTCTTAGCCTCCCTCAGAGCATGATTATAGCCCTCAGCGAAGATGGCATTGATCTTCTTGAAGTTGCCTGGTGACTCGGGGTCTGGGACCTTCTGGTCACGTGGTATGGATATCAGCTTAACGAGATGCTCCTGTGGAATGATGTGAGCCACGATTAAGGAATCCGTATTCAGCATAAGATCATTACCACGTTGATCTAATCCAATCATCAATACGTAGAAGTTTTCTGGCTCTTCTTCAGCTTCAGCAATGAAAGCCTCGGGTTTAGACACCTCTGCAGGTGATTTCTTAATGATAGCTGATTCAGTATCTATGACCATCTCGTCTAATTTCTGATCAGCACTGAAGATAAAGTAAACTCCACCTAGGAGTATGACACCAAGCGTGATCCATAATATTGTCCTAAACAAGCCGTACACCTCAATTTCGCGTTTAATCCCTGATCTGGTGTATATATTCTCATAGATTAGACGACTTGAATGATAGAAAGTTTCACCTTGAGGAACAATTATCCAGTTTAAATACTTATTAATATACGAATATTAATCCATCATAAAGGAGGTCATCGCTGAAATGAGCTGCTCAGGGGCTTCTAGCATACTCATGTGACCAACACCGTTAATCGTAACAGACTGAATATGGTTTCCGGTTACACTGAACACTCTTTCCGCAGGGATAATCTGATCCTCGCTCCCCGCAATCAGCAGAATGGGAATGGTATTGTTACGAAGAATATGAGCACGCTCTGGGCGAATACGCATCCCCTCAAGACTGCTCATTGCTCCAGCTGGTGATGTTGAGTGTCCGATTTCTATTGCAGCTCGGACTTGCTCAGCCATTGTAGTCAGATTGGTCTCAGCAAATAGCTTAGGAATCAGTCCATCGACGAATGCTTGTATTCCCTTGTCCTGAATACTCGCGATACCTTGAATTCTCTTGTTCTTGGCCTCATCTGAATCGGGTAACGAGGTTGAATGGATCAATGAGAATCTCTTAACTAGCTCTGGGTGACGTTCAACAAGAGCTAATGTAATGTAGCCACCAAGGGAGTGTCCGAACACTATAGCTTCATCTATATGAAGATACGTGAGTAAAGCCGCAACATCATCAGCAAGAGCTTCCATCGTACTCGGCTCATGACCGACTGGAGATTGACCATGGCCTCTTAAATCAAGAGCTATGACTCGGTGAGAGCTACTGAACGCTGGAATGACGTGCTTCCAGTATTCCGAGCTTCCGCAGAAGCCGTGTATAAGCACGATAGCAGGCCCATCACCTGTATCACGATAAGCAATTGGAGCAGCATGAATATTGGCAATTTGAATGGATTGTGAGTTTGTCATGATACATCACCCTTTTCTTATTATGATGTAATAGATTACCCTAGCGTGCATGAATATAAACAAATGAGGCTCGATACAAAAAAACCACAACCCGTTAATGGCTGTAGTTAACTGTGTAATATAATGGTCGGGACGACACGATTTGAACATGCGACCCCCTGGTCCCAAACCAGGTGCTCTACCAAGCTGAGCTACGTCCCGAAATTCTAATGCTGATACCTTTGTTATGGGGCAGCAAAAGTCATTATAGCACATTTGAAATAAGGAATAAAGCATTTCTTTTTCAACGATTTTGCTGATATTTCCTTTTGGTTCTGCGCACGGTTTGTGTTATAATATTGCTTGCTGTGACTCCGTAGCTCAGCGGATAGAGCAAACGTTTCCTAAACGTTAGGTCGGAGGTTCAAGTCCTCTCGGGGTCGCCATAATGATGATGTAATTAACCAGAAGCCACCTATTCTTAGGTGGCTTTTTACTGTAAGGCTATCTCTTAGCATGGTATAATAACGCTTACATTTAACTTACATATATAGGAGATGACGACAGCATGAATAGCATGGAACAATTAAAGATCATGGATATGCACAGGAAGAACAATTTGGTATTTAAAGCGATATCAGCAGTTGCAGTATTAGCCCTTCTAGGTATCCTGTCTGTTGGTTTTTCCGAATTAAGAATAGACTCATTCACTGTGATACTACTCTTAGCAATCCAATTAAGCATCTTTGGCTTCTTACATTACAAGAAGAGGGCAACGAATGTCCTGCCATACATAGCGATTGTAGGAAGTTTCTTATCTAGCTTGATTACTTCTATTCAAGAGCCAAGTCTCTATTCTTTCTTATCGGCCTATTATTTGCTTATTGTAGCAACCATATATATGCAATTAAAACCATTCATCACGGGCTTTGTCCTAGCATTAATTTTAAGCTTATACATATTAATTGGTCAGGCTGATGTACTCGACATTACGCAAGAAGCACTTACAACGATTCTAATTTATTTCATCTTGATTTCATTAGTCATATTCGCACTGCTTCGCAGCTCAAGCTATTTGATGAAAGATATTGAAACAGCACATGTAGAGACAGAGAAGCTAATGAATCTGCAAAAAAGTCAACAAGAAAAAATATTATTTACCGTTAATGCGATTTCTGAGCATATGAGCATGATTACGAGGTCGAGCGACGATAGCAAGCAATCATTTGATCAAATGAATAGCGCATTCCGTGAAGTTACTAAGGGTGTTGCAGATCAAGCGGATTCTACTACGGAAATCGTCTCATCAGTGCAGGATGCCAACCAGATGGTCGAATCCATGATTGAATCACTGAGGGTGCTCAGGGGAAAAGCGAGTGATGCTAATAATGATTCCATCTTAGGGCGAGATAAAATTGGAGAGCTACATGTAACGATAAATGATTTTAAAACAACGATTCAGTTAATGTCAGACGACGTTAATAAATTGTATGAAACCATAAATGAAGCAGTTGAAATAAACAATTCAATACAGGAAATTGCCAATCAAACGAATCTGCTATCGTTGAATGCTAGTATTGAAGCAGCAAGAGCAGGGGAAAGCGG
Source organism: Caryophanales bacterium UBA4100 (assembly GCA_002383285.1). Taxonomy (GTDB): domain Bacteria; phylum Bacillota; class Bacilli; order Paenibacillales; family UBA4045; genus UBA4045. The sequence continues at coordinate 67,547 of DFXU01000080.1, read as the reverse complement.
ACTAGGATTCGCAGTGGTCGCTAATGAAATTCGTAAGCTAGCAGATCTGACAGGGAAGTCAGCAGAGAAGATTTCTAAAAACCTGCGTGATATGGATGGACAAGCTAGAACGACCAGCGAAACAATGGCACAAATTGCTCGAAAAATGGATGTGAGTGAAGAGCTGACGGTTCAAACAAGAGAAGCATTCGTAGGTATTAACACATCTGTCAATGAACTGACAATGCTGGTGAACAGCTATGATCAATTAGTAGAATCTATACGTGCATCCTCATTGGCAATTGAGAAGGAAACTGAGATGTTCGCTGCTGTCAGTGAACAGTCTACTGCAACATTGGAAGAGTTATCTGCGACTGTGGAGGCGTTATCAACTCAGAACAATACTACAATCGGTCGAATAAATGAAGCAGACCGAAAAATCAAACAGCTGATAGAATAAAGCGGTAGATGTAAAGTAATGCAAACCACAGTGATAAAAGTCACTGTGAAATAATGCACATTCACAGATAATGTTACATATGTTATATTAATAATAAATATTAGTTGAAAGCGCTTGCTACGGGTAGTGACTTTTTTCACAACCATTGAGCAGGCACAGCTCAGCACAATGTTTACAAGAATAGGGAGGTTTCACATGTTACATATTGTCGTGTGTATTAAGCAGGTTCCTGACAGTAGAGAGATCCGAATTGATCCGAAGAATAATACGTTGATTCGTCAGGGTGTGCCTAGTATTGTAAATTTCTACGATCTCCATGGACTTGAGGAGGCATTGCGCATTAAGGATGAACAGGGTGCCAGAGTAACTGTCGTTACGATGGGTCCTCCACCTGCTGAGAAGAGCTTAAAGGAATGTATTTCACTCGGAGCAGATGAAGCGGTACTCGTCACTGATCGCGGATTTGCCGGCGCGGATACGCTGGCAACCTCCTATGTCGTTGCCAGTACGATACGGAAGATAGCTGAGCACTGGGGTCCTGTAGATATGGTGTTCTGTGGTAAACAAACGTTGGATGGCGATACAGGTCAAGTTGGCCCTGGTGTTGCATGCCGATTGGACCTAGAACAATTAACTTATGTAACTAAGGTCGTCAAGGTTGATGAAGAGCGACATAAGGTTACGGTCCATCGTCATCTTGAAGATGGTATAGAGGTTGTGGAGACGAGTATGCCTCTGTTGATCACAGCCCTGAAGGAGCTTAATAAGGTTCGACGTGCATCCTTACCTGGAATGATCCGTGCAGCTAGATATAAACCAACGGTATGGACAACTGCAGATTTCCCTGATCTGGACAAAGCGCAGATAGGGCTTAAGGGTTCGCCAACAATCGTTGCAAAGACGTGGGTTCCAGAAATTCGTAGCATCAATGGTGAGCGAATTGAGGGGGAAACTGAGGAAGCAACAGCTGAACAGCTTATAGCTAAGCTATGGGAAGGCGAGCTTCCAGCTAGAATGGGTTGGACGGGATAATGTGCAATTGTAGCATTCTTGTATACTAATTTATTCATTTCATATATTTATAGTAAGTCATCATAGTGCGGAGGCGATAGTAGATGTCAGAGGAACAAGTAGAAGCCGAAGAGATAATGCCCGATTGGTCAGCATTCCGAGGCGTTCTTATCGTTGTTGAACAACGAGATGGTATAGCCAAGCAAGTGTCATGGCAATTACTTGGTGAAGGCAGGAAGCTTGCGAACAAGCTAGAAACTACATTAATGGCGCTTGTTATCGGCCATGAGGTTGAACATCTTGCTCAAGAAGCGATTCATTATGGAGCAGACGAGGTTTATCTATGTGATGCTATTGAATTGAAGACGTATCGGACGAGACCATATAGCCGCATCTGCTTGAAGATGATACATGAATATAGACCGGAAATTGTATTGTTCGGTGCTACTGCGACAGGAAGAGATTTGGCGGGTGCGATTGCAACCCATCTTCCAACAGGACTCACAGCGGATACAACCCAGCTAGATGTTGAGCCGCATCCATCGAGATTGCTGCTAGCCAGCCGGCCTGCATTCTCTGAGAAGATGATGGCCACGATTCTATGTAAGCAGTATCGTCCTCAGATGGCTACCGCACGAGCCGGTGTATTCCAAGCTCAGCCTAAGGACACTTCGAGACAGGCACCGATTATTCGCATTGAGAATGAGATGCGCGAGGAAGATATCGCCACTCAGGTTATGGATTTTATAAGAGATACCGGAACAATTAACCTTGAAGAGGTAGAAGTAATTGTTGCTGGTGGCCGTGGACTTGGCGGAGCGGAGCCCTTCAAGATGCTGAAGGACCTGGCAGATGCCCTAGGTGGTGTAGTTGGAGCATCCCGTGCTGCAGTAGATGCGGGTTGGATCGCGCATGAGCATCAGATTGGTCAGACCGGCCAGACGGTTAGACCACGGTTATATTTTGCCATAGGGATTTCGGGTGCTGTACAGCATACAGTGGGAATGGCTAGCTCGGATGTGATCGTTGCCATTAATAAGGATGAGAATGCACCGATATTCCAATTTGCGCATTATGGGATTGTGGGAGATCTGTTCAAGGTTGTGCCAGCTATTACGGAGGCTGTGAAGAACAAGAGAGGTTTATTCGCAAGTGTAGGAGCAGGGGGTCAGGCACATGAATGAGAAATTTGATGCAATTGTTGTAGGCGGTGGGCCTGCAGGCGCTGCGGCTGCATTAACGATGGCGAGAGCAGGTTTAAGCGTTGTGCTATTGGAGCGAGGAGAGTTTCCAGGAGCCAAGAATTTATTCGGCGGGGTACTCTATCGCAAGCAGATTGAAGAGCTCGTACCGGAATTCTGGTTAGAGCGCAATGCGCCTGTTGAACGTCACATTGTTGAGCAGCGCATCTGGATGATGGGTAAGCAATCGATGGTAACCTTGGGTCATAGGAATGAGGCATTCAAGGAGCCATATAATTCGTTCACAGGGCTGCGTGTGAAATTCGACCAATGGTTTGCGCAGAAAGCTGTAGATGCTGGAGCCATTCCTGTCTATGAGACGGTGGCGCTGGATGTTATTCGGGAAGGCGATAAGGTAGTGGGTGTGAAGACGGACCGCGAGGACGGCGATCTGTATGCGGATGTTGTCATTATTGCTGATGGCGTAAACTCCTTGATCGGTAAAGCGATGGGCGTTCATAAGGAATGGAATCCCGATGAAGTATCACTTGTTGTGAAGGAAGTTATTGCACTTCCGAAGGAGAAGATCGAGGATCGATTTAACCTTGAGGGTGATGAGGGCTGTACAATAGAATTCATGGGCGAGACCTCGCTTGGCATGGCCGGTATGGGCTTCTGCTATACGAACAAAGATACGTTGTCACTAGGTATCGGTGTTATGGTTAATCACTTGCGCGAGAAACGCATTAAGCCATATGAGCTGCTAGAATCCGTGAAGCAGCATCCGATGATCCGTAAGCTGATACAAGGTGGAGAGACGAAGGAATATTCCGGTCACTTGATTCCCGAGGGCGGCTACCATTCCATTCCGACCTTGTCGGGAAGTGGTTGGATGATGGCTGGTGATGCTGCACAGCTCGTGAATTTCGTTCACCGTGAGGGTACGAATCTGGCGATGACATCAGGAAGATTGGCTGCTGAGGCGGTCATTGAGGCTAAGCAGAAGGGTGATTATTCGGCTGCTTCGCTCAAGCGGTATGATGAGCTGATACGTGAATCTTTTGTGATCAAGGATCTGAAGAAGTACAAGGGGATGCATCAGTTCTTGAAGGAGAACGATCCGGATATGCTGTTTAATAAGCTGCCTAAGGCTGCGAATGACGCGATGTATAATATGTTCCTGGTTGACGGAATTTCTAAAGCGGAGAAGCAGAAGATGGCAATTCGCTTATTGAAGGAAGCGGCCGGTGGAACGGTCAACCTAATGAAATTAGGCTACAAAGGATGGAGGTCGATGAACGGATGAGTACTTCAACGATATCAGACAAATTGTTCATGATTCGCTACAAGTGTGATGATAAGTCACATCTTGTCATTAAGGAAACACAGAGCTGTGTCGATTGCGTAACGAAGGATTGCACCTTCTTCTGCCCAGCGGATGTATATGATTGGGAAGCGAAGATCAATATAACCACGGTTGCCTATGAGAACTGTATCGAATGTGGAACATGTCGGATTGCTTGCCCAGCAGATAATATCGAATGGGTTTATCCGAAGGGCGGATATGGGATGACGTATAAGTTCGGCTGATGGTTGGATAGATGCGACTGTGAGTAAAGAGTGTTTGTGAGTGAGTAGGTAAGTGAGGTAAGTGAGGTAAGTGAGGTAAGTGAGTGAGCAAAAGTGAGTAAGTGAGTGAGTAAGTAGAAGTGAGTAAGTGAGTAAGTGAGTAAGTAGAAGAGAGGCTCTCAGCAGTGATGGGGGTCTCTTCTTCTTACCAGTTGAAGTCATTGGATGTGATGTGTTGGGACTGTGGATCAATTAACTTTATATCGAGTGGCTATTCGGGCAATTCTGAACGATTAATATGTAATAACCACTTCTCGAGTGGCTAATGGAGAGTATTAAGCGTGTAAGGACCCCGAAAGACCGAATAACCACTCCAAAAGTGGTTATTACGACTGGAGGAAACAGTATGTACGGATTAGCCTCCCCAGAAGTGGTTATTACTCTAAATGATGGTGTTGGAACTGCAAAAAAAATGCTGATGTGTGGAGCTATAGAGGAAATTGTGAGCACTAAATCACACTTTCTACTTATCGGTTGAACTGTTGAGGTCTTCTGGTACGATATATACTATATCTTTCCTCGAAGTTTCCGGAAGAAGCTAGTAAGCAGCTGAGCGCATTCCTCCTGCAATACACCCTCTATGATCTCAGAGCGATGATTAAATCGATCCTCCTGCAGCAAATTCATGAGCGTTCCTGCGCAGCCAGCCTTCGGATCGGTGGTGCCGAACACAACGCGGTCGATACGTGATTGCACAATAGCGCCTGCACACATCGGACACGGCTCGAGCGTCACATATAACGTACACCCGGATAAACGCCAAGCTCCTAGCTGCTGACTTGCTTCACGAATAGCGATCATCTCCGCATGTGCGGTTGGATCAAAGCTGGTTTCCCGCAGATTATGCCCGCGCCCAATAACTTGCCCTTCGTGGACGATGACAGCACCAATCGGAACCTCGGTAATAGCCTCGGCCTTCTTAGCCTCTTCAATCGCCTCGCGCATCCACATGATATGTTCCACTTCCAAATTCAAATCCAAATCCAAATCCATCTCCGCATCCGCACCGTTATTCACACCGTTATTCACACCGTTATTCACAATACACACCTCAGCAGTCGCTTAAACTTCGTAAAATCCATCAAAAGTACGTCATCTACCAACAAAAATCTCTCTTTCACCATACAAAGCGGCTCATTGTTCAAAAAATATCACTGAATATCAACAGAACAGACATTCGTTGTTAACATGTTGTGGACAAGTCTGTGGATAAGTGGGTATAGTTATTGTAACGAACGGTCGGATTGTTGACAAGCGGTGGATGTAAACCCGTCAGAAGTGTGAATGATTCACAACAAGCGGTGCATATAATGAGATTGAGGTGGATGATGTGTTAGAGGAGAAGGTATTATGGGAAGGTAGACCTTTTAACTATGGAATACCAAGCTTTACGCATTACAAAATTACAGATACTCGTCTGATTGTTGAAAAAGGAGTGTTCACGAAAAAACGAGAGGAAATTCGTTTATTCCGTATCAGAGACATATCCTTGAAGCGCAGCCTAATGGAGAGAATGCTAAAGATGGGTGACATTACCCTGCAGACTACGGATACAACAACACCAACATATACACTCAGGAACCTTAAGAATAGCATCGATGTTGCTGATATTCTAGGAGAAGCGATAGAGAATTCTCGCATTAAGCATAAAGCGTTTGAAATAACGGAAGTTCAGATGTAAAAAGGGTATACTAATGACAACAGATATGCTGCAGCAATAGATCAGGACTAAGGGTGAAAGCACATGAACTTACGAAAATTAAGATTATTCGATACGGAGAATACGCGCTCTAGTGAGGATCGGGCCGAGTATGAGAAGGATTATGCAAGATTAATTCAATCCCCTGCATTCCGTCGGCTACAAGGGAAGTCCCAAGTGTTCGGTGCAGGAACAGGGGATTACTATAGAACCCGATTAACTCATTCACTAGAGGTTTCACAGATTGCTAGGGAAGTGGCGAGGCGCCTAAGTAAGAGCATAGGTTTCCTATCGAAGAATGAGCACCCAGGTCTCGTGCTGAACTCGGAGGTGGTGGAGTGCGCTTCAATCGCTCATGATATGGGCCACCCGCCCTTTGGTCATAGAGGGGAGGAAGTGCTGAATCGATTGTTGAATGAAGAGCACGGTCTTTCCTTCGAAGGGAATGCTCAGAATTATCGAGTTCTGATGTTCTTGGAGAAGCGTGCGGGAAGCGGGAGTGGTCTTGATCTCACAGCCGCTGTGCTGCTAGCAATTAATAAATATCCATATTGTCTAGGCGAACAGGGAGCCGCCAAGGGTGTCTATGCTTCGGAATGGGAAGGTATTCGTTATCTGCGGGACACATGGGAGATGCCAAGCGGTTGTGCAACCTTAGAGGCTCAGCTAATGGATTTGTGTGATGATATCGCATATTCCACCCATGATATTGAAGACGGGATTCGTGCTGGCAAGATACAGATGAATCGTACCTTCTTCGAGGACGAATGGTTAGTCGATCATGTCATGCAGGAGATTATCAATGATCACAGCAACGGTGCAGTGGGCTGGGATCAGGTTGATATGAAGGCAATGATTAAACAGGTGCTGGAAAGCTATCTGGAGCAATGGGAAACCATACATGCTGAGGGCGACCGTGAATCATCACGCACTCGACGAGAAATGAAAGCTCGTTGGGTTAGTAAATTCGCAAGCAAGGTTGGTATAATCGACGATCCAGCTAAGGGCTGGAAGCGGGTAACCTTCGTCAGTGACGGTCAAGAGGACCTGGAGCTCCTTCGAACAATGGAGATTGTGAAGAAGCTGGCATGGGTAACCCTCATTAAGGACTTCAGGGTTCAGCGATTACAGACAAGCAGTGAGATTATCATCAAGCGTCTCTGGGGAAGCTTTAAGGATTATGAGACAGGACGGCTTATCCTTCCGCCAGATTGGATTGAAACATACGAGCAGCATAAGAGCAGCTGGCCTTGGGAGAGGCTTGTAGCTGATTATATATCAGGAATGACAGACTCTTATGCAAGTAAGGTATGCGCCGAGTTGTATGGAAGCCGCTCGGGTACGATTTACGAGATGGACTAACCATCACATGTGCTTCAAGGCCTCTCTTTGTGGGGGCTTTTAATATTGCCCGTGAGTGTATATAATTAAGAACATCTGAATCATTCGCTTGAACGTGAATACAGAATTATAAACTTTTAAGGAGAATATACGAAAATGGGTCTTTCTTGTGGCATCGTAGGGTTACCGAATGTAGGAAAATCAACATTATTCAACGCAATTACACAGGCGGGAGCGGAGTCTGCCAATTATCCATTCTGCACCATCGATCCGAACGTGGGTATTGTAGAAGTACCTGATGAACGACTTACGAAATTGACAGAGCTCGTTGTACCGAAGCAAACCGTTCCAACCGCATTCGAATTTGTCGATATTGCTGGACTGGTTAAGGGTGCGAGCCAGGGCGAGGGTCTGGGCAACAAATTCCTAGCCCATATTCGCGAGGTGGATGCTATCGTTCATGTTGTGCGTTGCTTCCAGGATGAGAACATTACACATGTCTCCGGTAAGATTGATCCAATCAGTGATATTGAGACCATTAACCTAGAGCTTATTCTAACAGATATCGACACCGTTGAACGCAAAATAGAGCGGTCCCGCAAAAATCTCAAGGGCGGCGACAAGAAGATCGCGGATGAAGTGGCTTGCTTAGAGCGAGTTAAGGAAATCCTATACGAGGATAAGCCTGCGCGTAGCATCGAGCTGAACGACGAAGAAGCCTTAATCCTTCGTGATCTACATCTATTAACCATGAAGCCAGTACTCTATGCAGCTAATGTAAGTGAGGGTGAAGCGGGTAATGCCGAGGATAATCCTTATGTTCAACAGGTTCGAGAGTATGCGGCTAAGACTGGTGCAGAGGTTGTTCCAATTAGCGCGCGTGTAGAGGAAGAGATCGCAGAGCTTGAGGGCGAGGATAAAGAAATGTTCTTGCAGGAGCTTGGACTTACGGAATCTGGCTTGAACCGATTGATTCGTGCAGCATACAAGCTTCTCGGATTATATACCTACTTCACAGCAGGTGTACAAGAGGTTCGGGCTTGGACCATTCGTAAGGGCACGAAGGCACCGCAAGCAGCGGCAGTCATTCATACCGATTTCGAAAAAGGCTTTATTCGAGCAGAGGTTGTTGGATACGATCATCTGATAACTGCTGGCTCGATGAATGCAGCGAAGGAAAAAGGCTGGCTGCGCTTAGAGGGTAAGGAATATGTGGTAAACGATGGGGATGTTATGCACTTCCGTTTTAATGTATAATAAAGAGTACTAAAGTTTATAAGGAATTGTTCATAAGTATAAAGAAGGCAAGGTGGGTAATATGTTAGACCGATTACAAGGTATTGCTGATCGCTACGACAAGCTCAGTGAGATGCTATGCGATCCAGATGTGAATAGTGATGCGAAACGGCTACGAGAATATTCTAAGGAGCAGTCTGATCTGCAGGATACTTATGAAGCTTATATGTCATACAAAGATACAATGGAGCAATTGACTGAAGCGAAGGCTATGCAGAATGAGAAGCTTGACAATGATATGCGTGAGATGGTCAAGATGGAAATCGATGAGCTTACTCAACGCAAGGATGAGCTAGAGGAACGGCTTAATGTTCTTATGATGCCTAAGGATCCGAACGATGATAAGAATGTGATCGTAGAGATACGAGGAGCAGCAGGTGGAGATGAGGCTGCTTTATTCGCTGGCGACTTGTACCGTATGTACATGAAATTTGCGGATATACAGGGCTGGCGAACAGAGGTTATGGAATCCAATGTAAGCGACCTTGGTGGCTTCAAGGAAGTCATCTTCATGGTCAAGGGTAAGGGAGCTTACAGTAAGCTGAAGTTCGAGAGTGGTGCTCATCGGGTACAACGAATTCCAACTACCGAGTCGGGTGGACGAATTCATACCTCGACATCAACCGTAGTTGTTCTTCCCGAGGTAGAAGAGCTTGAGATCGAAATCAAGGATTCCGATATTCGTGTAGATACCTTCTGCTCGAGTGGAGCTGGAGGACAGTCCGTTAATACGACCAAATCGGCAGTCCGCGTAACCCACGTACCAACAGGGATCATCGCGACTTGTCAGGATGGTAAATCACAGAACTCGAATAAAGAGATGGCGCTGAGAGTTCTACGTGCTCGGATATCTGAGAAAGCAATGATGGAAGAGGAAGCGAAGCATGCTGGCGAACGGAAGATCAAGGTAGGCACGGGTGATCGAAGTGAACGTATCCGAACTTATAACTTCCCGCAGAGCCGTGTAACCGACCACCGCATCGGATTGACATTGCATAAGCTAGACAGTGTTCTGAATGGTGATATGGAAGAAATCATACAATCCCTCACAATGGCTGCTCATTCCGATATGATGGAGCAGGGAGCGGAAGTGCACTGATGAGCGGTGAGAACAATAGTAACGAATCACTGGTCCGTAATATCGGAACAACAGTGAATAATAAGGCAACGCATCGCGAGAATAGCACATTATCCAAAGCAAGCTCAACAATGACGATACGGGAAGCCTTAGTTGAGGCTTCTTCTTTTTTGGCTTCGATGGGTGTGTCTGATGGCAGAGTGGATGCGGAGCTACTGATGCAGCACATGCTGGACTGGAATCGCTCACGGCTGTTGTTAGAGCTTAGTGAGTTATTTCCGGGGAAATATACGGAGGAGTGGTTAGAGCTGCTTCGCAGACGCGGAGCTGGTGAGCCCGTCCAATATATGCTTGGGGAGCAGGAGTTCTATGGACGCCCATTCGAGGTGAACCCAGCCGTGCTTATTCCCCGACCAGAGACAGAGCTGCTTGTCGAGGCGATCATGAAGCATGGGCGGGAGATATGGGCAGATGGTGGAGGTCGAAGAACAGAGGATGTCGGAGAGAACACAGTTCTGAAGATGAATCAGTTTAACCACGCCGAAGACCACGACCACGACACGACCAAAAACCCACCCGGTAAATTTGATGCACAAGGCCCTCTCGTCGTTGATATTGGTACAGGGAGCGGCGCTATTACTGTTAGCTTAGCCGTCTTCAACCCTAGCTGGCGATTTGGTGCTTGTGATCTATCGCCCAGTGCGCTTGCGGTCGCAGCGCGTAATGCAGTGAAGCATAGTGTAGGGGACAGAATAGCCTTCTACCAAGGTGACTTACTTGAGCCCGCAATCAAACAGGGATTGCTAATAGATATCCTCGTCTCCAATCCGCCCTATATCCCTTCGCCAGATATACCTGGTCTTCAACGTGAAGTGCGTGAGCATGAGCCTATGCTAGCACTCGATGGTGGAGAGGATGGGCTGTATTGCTACCGCACCCTACTAGAGCAAATGCAGCTGCTTCCGATCATCCCAAGACTTGTCGGATTTGAAGTGGGTTTCGGGCAAGCGCGTGATGTAGCAGCTATGATGGAGAGATGTGGCTGGTGGGAGTCGGTAGAGATTGTTAAAGATTATGCAGGAATTGAACGGCACGTCATTGGATGGAGATAAGGCGATCTATTTCGGAGCCATACGTATTGCCGCACTTCACTTCCAACCACTGCTAACCTGCTTTTTAGCGGACAAATTTTCCTTTATTTCTCAAGAATAACTTGTTTTCCTCACTTTAACGGAAGTTTTGTCCGTCACTTCTTTGCGAAAGCGACTTATCACCCCAATCTGTTTCTCTAGCGGACAAAATTTCCGTTATTTATCAGATGTAACTTGATTCTCTAGCATTAACGGAAGTTTTATCCGTACCTGCTGTGCCGTATTACGAATTTAATAGATTCGCTAGTATAGCTTCCTCCCTTTTTGCCCACAATGTGTGTAGAGAGGGAAGGAGCTATTCTATATGAGAACAAACAAACAAGCTAGAAGCTATTTATATATCGCCTTTGCACTTATTATGTTAATCGTGAGCTGGGAATCAAATCTAGCAAGTGCTGCATTAATGAATCCAACCATTCCGGAGGAATCCATTCGGATTCGAATACTAGCAAATTCTGATAGAGTCGAGGATCAATGGATCAAGAAGGAGATTCGCGATGCCATTACAGCAAGCGTGAATGGTTGGAACCTGAGCAGCGAACAGATCGAGGATGCACGGAACGAAGTGAATCGTCGTCTGCCCGAGTTAAGCGAAGTGGTAGGAACACTGCTGGAGAAGTACAATTTTACATACGGGTATGAGGTGGAGCTGAGCAAGGTTCATTTTCCGGCCAAAATATTCGCACACGTCACCTACCCAGCTGGTGAGTATGAGGCCCTAAGAGTGACATTGGGTGAAGGAAAGGGGCAGAACTGGTGGTGTGTGCTATTCCCGCCTCTATGCTTCGGTAGCGCAGTAAAGGCAGTAGATGCTGAAGGAATGGCGTTGGAGCAGGTAATCGTTGAAGAAACAGAGAACAAGAAATCAAAGGAAGATAACAGCAAAAGAGTCAAGGAAAGTGGAGAAGGAAATGTAGAAGAAGGTGCAGAAGGGAATGCAAAAGCAAGTGCAAAGGCAAGTGCAAAAGCAAGTGCAAAAGAAGGTGCAAAAGAAGGTGCTAATGGGAAAGTTACAGCAAGTGTAAAAGAAAATGCAAAGGTTAGTGATATCAGTATGAATTTAGGTAAGGCTACTTCGAGTGATAATGCGTCCGTGGATCGTGTATATCAAGCACCTGTGCAGGATGGCGATGAAGTTGAGGTGAAGTTCTTCCTCTGGGATATGTTGAAGAAATTCGGTGGATTTATTAAAAATTTGTTCTCATAGCGCGGTATGGCACTCTAGTTTCAACCCTTTGTAGTTGTATCCCCTTCGCTCAGAAAGCGCATATGAATATTGATTTGCTGAGTGTAGGGGATACAGGTCGTAAGGAAAATAATAAGCTGAGAAAATTTGAAGTGAGCTAGTAAGATGTGATTTACATAACCAAAGATACGATCATTATCAAGCTGTGCTATGATAGAGTGGACGCTCATTACTAGCATAGGGACGGGTTTATACATGCAAACGAAATATTGGCGGGTTGAAAATACAAACGAAGGCTTGAAAGAAATCTTGGATAAGACCTCCAAAGCCGCTTTAGATGAGGCTGCAAGCTTGCTCCAACAAGGAGAGGTTGTAGCATTCCCAACGGAGACGGTATATGGACTTGGAGCGGATGCTCGTTCGACAGCGGCGGTGGAGAAAATCTTCACCGCCAAAGGTCGTCCTTCGGACAATCCACTTATTGTCCATATCAGCGAGCGGAGTCAACTCGACGAGCTGGTGTTGGGCTGCAACGAGACGGAGCGACGCTTGATGGACCGGCTATGGCCGGGGCCATTGGCGTTGGTGCTGCCGGCTCGGCCGGGTGCGGTCTCACCGCGGGTGACCGCAGGGTTGGCAACGGTCGCGGTGCGCATGCCCGACCATGCACTTGCGCTGCAGCTCATTACTGCAGCGGGCTGTCCGATCGCAGCACCGAGCGCGAATCGCTCAGGACGGCCTAGCCCGACGCGTGCAGAGCACGTGATGACGGATATGGAAGGCCGGATAGCAGGTGTGCTCGATGGCGGTCAGACGGGCATTGGGCTGGAATCAACGGTCATACAGGTGACCACGGATGGCAAGCATATTCATGTGCTGCGTCCAGGTGGTGTGACCGCGCATGCATTGCTTGAAGCTGCGCCTGAGGCGACAGTTGTCGATGCCTCGACTACAGCTGCAGAAGCGCGTTCGCCTGAATCGATGAGCGGGAAGCTGCTCAATGCGAGCACAGCCGACGCCCCTCACTGCGTGGAGGCGGAAGAAGAGTACATCCCGCGATCGCCGGGGATGAAGTACACGCACTACGCGCCGCAAGGGCGCTTGATCCTGGTCCACAGCGCGGACCAGAACAGCGAGCGCATAGCGCGCTACATCCAGCAAGAGCTCGACCGAGTCGCTGCTCTTGGTGAAACCACAGGCGTGCTAGCCTTCGGCCCGCACGCCATACATTACCACGCGGACGTCGTCGTCCCGTGCGGTAGCTGGCAAGATCCGGCGGACGCTGCCCGCCAGCTCTATGCCGCATTGCGCCGATTCGATGAGCTCGGCGCCACGTACATACTGGCCGAAGCCTTCCCAGAAGCGGGGCTCGGCCAGGCGATCATGAACCGGCTACGCAAGGCGGCCGTAGAGCAAATCACAATTCCATAATGACGTTAAGGCTTGTACCTCCATGTAATTTCTTAGTCTAATCCCTAGGTTGTCCGCATAAATTGTGTAAGACGCACAAGATCAACGTGGGACAACGGAGGGATTCAGGCATGGCCATTGCTACGGCACAATGGGGACAATTATCCACAATCGTGATTATGGCGATTGCACTGGGGATGGATGCATTCTCATTAGGGATCGGACTAGGCATGAGGGGAATTCGTCTTCTACATATTATATATATTAGTATGGTTATCGCTATTTTTCATATTCTAATGCCCTTAATGGGTATGTTCACGGGGCACTATGTGAGTACCATTCTGGGTGGGGTTGCTGTAGCAACCGGTGGAGGACTACTTGTCCTACTAGGGTGCCACATGATTTATAGCTCAATGAGCAGTGGGAGAACACCCTATCTGAACATCGGAACAGTTTGGGGGCTGCTATTATTCTCCTTATCCGTAAGCATTGACTCCTTCGCTGTAGGGATATCACTCGGTTTATTCGCCTCGGAGATTGTAATTACGGTCATTCTCTTCGGCATTTTCGGTGGAGCTATGTCTGTCATGGGCTTGATGTTAGGTCGTCGGGTGGGCAAATGGATGGGAGAGTATGGAGAGGCCTTCGGGGGAGTAATCCTGCTAGCATTTGGTCTGAAATTTCTATTCTAAAAGCTGTGCATACTAATATGCGTGAATTTAACGTATAATAAATATAAACGTAATCATCGGTTCGATGAGGATTAATTTTTTTATACGAGGAGTATGGTCATGAAACGCGTTTTATTCGTATGTACTGGGAATACGTGCCGAAGCCCGATGGCCGAAGGCTTCTTCCGTCTATTCGCAGAAGAAAGTCGCTTGGACGTTGAAGTCCGTTCAGCTGGAGTATCCGCCGTGGATGGCATGCAGATTTCTACGAATGCTGCTGTCATCTTACGGGATAAAGGAGCGATTCCCGCAGTAACCTCTCGTGAATTGTCGGCAGAGCTGACAGCTTGGTCGGACCTCATATTAACGATGACAACCAGCCACAAGAAAGAGGTCATCCAGCAATTTCCCGATGCAATGGATAAGACGTTCACATTGAAGGAGTTTGCTTGGGGAGACGCCATTACACGGGCGAAGATGGAGGCTAGAGAACAGCTTATCTCTGAATTGCAGATCAAGCAGGCTTTACAGCAGCCTATAACGGATGCTGAGAGGCAACAGCTTGCCAAGCTGGAGAAGGAAATTCCCGATATGGATATTCTCGATCCATTCGGTAGACATCTAGCTGTATATCGAGATTGTGCTGCCGAGATAGAAGCATCTGTTAAGCGTACGATCGATCGAATTCAAGATAAGCTATAAGCAATGAAGAACAGCTAGTAGAGCTTCTCTGGTCTTTACATTCACTAGGGAATAAGCTATTCTATTGGTAATGAATGAGAAGGCTTGATGTTACTGGCGACTCGTGGGTATAACCACAGTGGAGCATCGAGTTATACGGCCGGTCGCCTGGGCAGAAGAGCAATGATGCATCGTAGATGCAGACTGCTCTTTTTCTTGTTATTGGTTTATAATAAGAATCGAACAAACGGTTACGTGAACTAAGGAGGCGATTAATTCCATGAAAATTGCTATTGGTGCAGATCATGCGGGCTATCGGTTAAAGGATGTCGTCGTGCCATTCCTCGAATCACTCGGGCATACGATTGAAGATGTAGGCTGCGATTGTGCGGATTCTGTTGATTATCCAGACTACTCCATTCCAGTCTGTGAGATGGTGACATCGGGGAAGGTTGATCGTGGTATTCTCATATGCGGTACGGGCATTGGTATGAGTATCGCAGCGAACAAATATAAGGGAATCCGCTGTGCACTTGTGCATGATGCTTTCACGGCTAAGGCTACAAGAGAGCACAATGACACGAATGTATTAGCGATGGGCGAGCGGGTTATTGGCCCTGGAGTAGCGATGGATATTATCCAGATCTGGTTAGATACAAGCTTCTCTGGCAATGAACGTCATCAGAATCGAATTAACAAGGTAACGGCAATAGAGAGTCAGTCATGACAGTGAAACCAACCATATCGGATCAAGTAGAGACGGTATTGCGAGAGCTGGTTCAAGCTGGGCGCATCCTTGCTGGCCAAATCATCGTGATTGGGACAAGCACAAGCGAGGTTATTGGACAACGGATTGGAACTGCAGGTGCACAGCATGTCGCGGAGCAGATCTATGATGGTATCGAGCGCGTACGGCAGGAGGTAGACTTCTATGCTGCATATCAGTGCTGTGAGCATCTGAATCGTGCATTGGTTGTCGATCGTCGGGTGCTAAGCCAATATTCACTCATTGAAGTGGCAGCCATACCAGCGCCCAAGGCTGGCGGTTCAATGGCATCTCACGCTTACCGTGCACTCCAGCAGCCTTGTCTAGTCGAAACGATTCAAGCCCATGCAGGTATCGATATTGGGGATACATTGATTGGGATGCATCTTCGTCAGGTTGCAGTACCTGTTCGACCTTCAATTCGAAGGATCGAGGAAGCTAACGTCAATATGGCATATACACGACCGAAATATATCGGTGGAGCGCGCGCGATCTACCAGCTAGAGGCTGTTAGTACTCCCGATGGGCTAAGCACATGTGATTGAATTGATCAATTCATACCAAACTTAATAGGAGGAATATTATTTATGGAGCATTTACGACAGCAAGACCCTGAAGTCATCAAAGCAATGCAGCTTGAGCTTGATCGTCAGCAAGACAATATTGAGCTGATCGCCTCTGAGAACATTGTAAGTCGAGCAGTTATGGAAGCAATGGGTACGGTATTAACGAATAAATATGCAGAGGGCTACCCAGGCAAAAGATATTACGGCGGCTGTGAGCATGTCGACATCGTCGAAGATCTAGCTCGTGATCGTGCGAAGCAATTGTTCGGGGCAGAGCATGCTAATGTTCAACCGCATTCTGGTGCTCAAGCGAATATGGCTGTGTATTTGGCAGCGATTAATCCTGGTGATACTGTGCTAGGTATGAACTTAGCTCATGGTGGTCATCTGACTCATGGTAGTCCAGTTAACGCTTCGGGTATCTTATATAATTTCGTCGCATATGGTGTGGATGAGAAAACCTCAATGATTAACTATGACGAAGTTCGCAAGCTAGCCTTCAAGCATAAGCCTCGTCTGATCGTAGCAGGTGCAAGTGCTTATCCACGTAAGATCGATTTCAAGGCATTGAGCGAAATTGCTAATGATGTAGGTGCGTTATTCATGGTGGATATGGCGCATATTGC
Organism: Caryophanales bacterium UBA4100; assembly: GCA_002383285.1. GTDB lineage: Bacteria > Bacillota > Bacilli > Paenibacillales > UBA4045 > UBA4045. Next base: position 50,816 of record DFXU01000080.1, on the reverse strand, counting down.
TGGCTTGGTTGCAGCTGGCTTACACGAAAGTCCAGTGCCTTATGCACATTTTGTCACTACAACGACTCACAAAACCTTACGCGGCCCGCGTGGCGGACTCATTCTCTGTCGCAAAAGCTGGGCAGCTGCTATCGATAAAGCCGTATTCCCCGGCTCGCAAGGTGGACCTTTAATGCATGTGATCGCTTCGAAAGCCGTAGCGCTGGGTGAAGCCTTACAGCCATCGTTCAAAACCTATGCACAGAATGTCGTTAACAATGCTCAAGTGCTCGCTGAAGCACTAATTGCTGAAGGCTTGGACATCGTTTCGGGTGGTACAGATAACCATCTCATGCTGATCGATACACGTAACTTGAATATTACAGGTAAGGAAGCTGAGCACCTGCTTGACGAAGTGCGTATTACCGTGAACAAGAATGCCATTCCATTCGATCCGACTAGCCCGTTTGTTACAAGCGGCGTACGTATTGGTACACCTGCAGCGACAACTCGCGGTATGGATGCGGATGCGATGAAGCAGATTGCCAAGATCATTGCCTTAACATTGAAGAATCCTACGGACACAGCTGCTCAAGAAAAGGCACGTGCGATGGTCAAGGAATTGACGACCAAATTCCCGCTATATGAGGGCTTACATTACGTATAGAGTAGTAAATTCAAATCGAAACGACAAACCAAAAACTCCTCCAAGGATGCTTTATAATCTTGGGGGAGTTTTTGGTTACGCGGTTTTGAGTTAATTTTTTTAAGTCTTGAGATTTGTTGAGATGTCTTGAGATCTAGAGATGTGTTGAGGGACAATTTAGCGTGTATATACATTTATCTCCATACAAAGCTGGAACATATCAAGAAATAATAACATATTACAATTAAATCCTAGAAGTCCGGGAAAAACATCTTGTGATTCAGATTTTGTTGTAGTTTAGCAGCTAGTTGCACATATGCAACAAACTGACCAATATAAGTAAAAAAATCCGTCTGAATGTTAGCTTGGTGCAAAGACTTTGCTGAATATTTTTTTGTAGATGCCATATTATGACAGACATTTACAAGAATGGAATTGTACAATATGCGAGTGTTCATTATTCATCACGTTACTCAGAGGCCAAGTAGACGGTAGGGAGCATCACACAGCAACTCAAGCAACTCAAACAGCACTCAAGCAACTCAATAATAATGCTGGAGGTATTCAGATGGAACATTATCAACTGGCTGTTTGCGGATGTGGTCCGGCGAGCCTGTCACCTCTTTTATATATGGAGGAGAATGGGCAGCTCGATGAATTATTACGGCTTGGCATATGTGTCATCGATGAATCGAATGACATTGGATCAGGCAATATCGGGAAGTACCATATCACCTCCAATTCACTTGGGAAAGTATTTACTGAGATTTTTACCAATGCGGACTCACCGTTGTATGCCTACTTAAAGCAGAAGGATAGCATGAAGCAATTAGATAACTATCTAGAGACGGCTGCTCCACTAACTCTTGTGGGCGAATTAATGAATGATATTGGTCGTTTTTTGGGGATGAGAATTAAGAAAAGCCGGACAAGTGACCTACTCACCTCATCGCGTGTTACGAAAATCAGATTACTCCAAGATAAGCAATTCGAAGTTACGATTCAATCGTTGCACAACCCTCATGCTATACGAATAATTACTGCCAAGCATGTATTGTTCAATGTGGGAGGCATGCAGCATATTCCCGATCAATTTCCAATAGAGGCAAGAGAGGATCAAGAGATCTGGTTATCCGACCCATTCCTACGAGAAATGTATGATGAGCGCTTCATTGAAAGGCTGTCGGTAGGACGTCCTATAAGAATCATGATCGTTGGCGCCTCTCATAGTGCATTCTCAAGCTTAAACCGTTTACAGAATCGATTTAACCTGCTTAACCATAGTCATTGTCACATTGATATCATGACACGAAAGCCGATTCGGTTATTCTATCGTTCAGTAGAAGACGCCTTAGAGGATAAGTATGACTTCGATCCTGTTCAGGATGTATGCCCCCTGAGTAGACGAGTTAATCGCTTTGCTGGGCTTCGCTATGATTCCTTTAAACTAGCTAAAGCTGTCATTGCAAATCGATTTCAGAATGTGAGCCTGCAAGTAGCAGATAAGGACTTCTCGGTGATGTCTAAGAATCAATATATACGCTCAGATATTGTGCTGATCTGTACAGGCTATCATAATAAAGCACCACAAATCGTGGATGAGCAGGATGAACCTCTCGAATTTGAGAAGACGAAGCAAGGCACGATATACACCGATGATAATTATTGTCCTGTGACCAAGGAAGGTCGAACGATTCATCATTTATATACGTATGGTCTAGGAACGGGTGTAAGGTCATGTGTTGAGAACGGTGGGGAGCCTTCCTTCCAAGCGCAGGTACATGGAATATGGTTCTATCAGCATATTATTGCTCCACGGGTTTCAAGTTCAATATTAGAAAGGAAGATTTGAATGCCTCAACTGTTATTGAAGAATAGGATAAGGGAGGTTCCGGACAAGGTAGCCAACTGGTTACTTCATTCACCTATTGTTATTCGTGATAGCAGTCATATGGATTATGGCGGAGTCTTTGCCTGGTTGACGGATAACACAGCAGATAGCAGCTTCATTTATTCGGAAATTACTGGATATTATTTAACATGGCTATGCTATAAGGCAAATATTAAGTCAACAGACAAGCTGAGGAAGCAAATAAAAGGAACAGCAGATTGGTTAATCAATCGAGCTCTCAATGATGAGAAAACCGGCTTCTGGTATAGGAAATATGCGAATGAACAGGATTTCAGAAGGTCCGTGTATTGGTTCGACAACTGTATGGCTATCAATGGCCTCATTCACGCTTATACCCTGCTCGGGGACTTGCGGTATTTGCATATTTCTCGGGAAATATTACAGCTCTTAATGAACGATATCCATGCTATGGCATATACAATTCCGTGGAATGGAAATTTGGTTGGCAGCTCCAATATGGAGCTTTGGTCTGAGCATAACGGTCCTTTCTTGTTAAAATGTCTGCTCCCCCTCATCCATTTATCTCAAGTCACAAACCAGCCTCATTACCTTGAAATCATACATACCTGCTTTGAAAAATATGCCTCCTTACAAAAGCGTGAGGGTAATTTTGTTAGTAATATCCACAACAATACCTTTCTGCATCCCCATCTATATACATTAGAAGCTTATTGGGCCTATGGTGTAGTGGCGTATAATGATACATGTATTCAGATTGCCAAACGAGGGATTGACTGGATTCTAAATCGATTCAACACGGAAGGCTATAGTGGGTATATGGATTCCGAGGGGAAGCCATTATTGAATGGCATTGGCTCAGATGCATTGGCGCAAACCATCAGGCTGATGACGTTAATGTCATATCCAGATCAAGACACCTTCCCCTTGGTGACTATGCTGATGGAGCACTATTTTAGCGAGAGCACTTCAGGAAAAGGTTGCTTCAAATATGGATACATTATCGAGAATAAGTGGAAAAACGACCAAAATTGTTGGAGCTCGATGTTTGCCTATCAGGCTTTGGACTTATATAACAATGACGCAAGCCGCAAGCTGCTGCTGCGCAATCCGACGTTCCTTATATAATGAATGCATTTAACCGGTCTTTACAATTTCTACATACCACGCGAACGTTGACTTGATAAACGATTGTTAAGATTGGAGGGATAATAAACTTATAGATGATGGAGGGACAACAAATTGAAACGATACCTAGCAGGAATCATGGCTTTTATGCTTCTCGTAGCAATGCTGCCTACTGCTTCAACTGCGGAAGCAGCGCCTAGCGTTTTATATGAAGGCTCAGGTGAATTAGTAGTGAAGAAGCTCGGAGAGTTCACGACGGGTGTGGCATGGGCAGAGGGCGGAGCTGAGATTATTACCTATGACAAAGCATCTATGCGCGCATTCGTGGTGAACGGTGGAATCAAGTCAGTCGAAATTCTCGATCTTTCCAAGCTGACATCTACGACGGATATCAATCAGCTCCCTTCCTTAGGTGCTATTAAGCTAGAGGAGCTTGGATTCACAGCGATTTCAGATATTACAAGTGTAGCGGTCAGCCCCAAGGGGGGCATCATCGCACTATCTTTACCAGCTGATCCAGCAACCCAGGATGGCAAGGTAGCGATACTAGACATAGATGGCAAATTGCTAAGCTCGGTTCATGTTGGCGTTCTGCCGGATATGATTACATTCACACCAGATGGCAAGTACATATTGACTGCGAATGAAGGTCAGCCCTCCGATGATTACACGATTGACCCAGAGGGAACGGTTTCTATCATTGATATATCAGCAGGACCAGCGAATGTGGCTCAAGATCATGTGACCACAGTACGTTTTGACGAGAATGTTCAGATTGATCAAGATGTTCGTATTGCGAAGCCGGGTGCGACTTATGCGGAGGACTTCGAGCCGGAATATATGGCGATTACTCCAGATAGCAAGATCGCATATGTTGTGCTTCAAGAGAACAACGCTATTGCAACACTCGATATTGCGACAAAATCTTTTACATCTGTGAAGAGCCTAGGTTATAAAGATCACTCCTTGCTAGGCAATGGCTTTGATGCTTCGAATAAAGACGATATGGTCAATATTAGAAGATGGCCAGTGCTAGGAAGCTATCAGCCGGATGGGTTAGACCTCTTTACTTCGGGGGGTACAACCTACTTACTTACTGCAAATGAAGGCGATGCGAAGGATTACGATGGGTACTCCGAAGAGATACGGGTGAAGGACATCGTTGATTCCATCCACTTGGATGCAGCTCATTATAAAGGTTACACACAAGCTCAATTAGATGAGGCGGTTATGAACGGATTGTTCGCTGACGAACAGCTTGGTCGATTGAAGCTAACATCACAGCTGGGTATGAACGAAGATGGGCGATACACATCACTTCATAGCTACGGAGCACGTTCCTTCTCGATATGGGACGTAAGTGATATNNCATATCGAGAGAACAGTAGCTCAGGCAATGCCGGAATACTTCAACACGAACAGTGAGGAAGTGGAGAAGGATAGCCGTAGTGACGACAAGGGTCCTGAGCCCGAGGACGTTAAGTACGGTACGGTTGGTGATCAGAATTATGCATTCGTAGGCTTGGAGCGTGCGGGTGGAATTATGGCTTATAATATTACGAATCCAGAGGAGCCCGTATTCTCGACCTATTTTAACTCACGTGAGTTTGTAGAGGAGGGTAAGGATAGCGGGCCAGAAGGACTTCGATTCATCCCTGCTGCGGATAGCCCAACGGGTAACGCATTGCTGCTGGTTGCCTATGAGATATCAGGTACGGTTGCGGTATTCGAATTAACGCCTGCTCCAGCAACTACGAAGATCACATTATTGCATACCAATGATACCCATGCTCGTGTAGAGGAGGGGTCTGCGGAGATTGGGTTTGCTAAGATATCGACACTCGTCCAACAGCATAAGGCGAATAATCCGAATACCCTGCTGCTAGATGCGGGAGATACGTTCCATGGAACGACATTCGCCACGTTGGTACAAGGCGAGAGCATTGCTGAGGTAATGAATAATGTTGGTTATGATGCGATGACGGCAGGTAATCATGACTTTAACTATGGCTATGAGCGATTGCTCGAGATTGAGGAGATGCTGACGTTCCCTCTAGTCAGTGCGAATGTGAAGAATGCGGATGGGACTCGTTTATTCAAGCCTTATATCATTGAAGAGGTGGATGGCGTTAGATTAGGAATATTCGGATTAGCTACTCCGGAGACTACCTACAAGACACACCCCAAGAATGTCGAGGGTCTGATCTTCACTGATCCAGCTGAGGAAGCTAAATCGATGGTTGCTGAATTAGAAGGTAAGGTAGATGCCATAATTGCAGTTACCCATCTCGGGATTGATGAGTCTAGCACAGATACGAGTGTGAGGGTGGCGAAGGCAGCACCTGGCATTGATATCATCGTAGATGGACATAGCCACTCAACCCTTGTTGAAGGCATGCAGAGCGGGGAAGATACATTAATCGTAAGTGCTGGAGAATATACGAAGAACTTGGGTGTGGTTGAGCTTGTATTCGATGCGGATAAGAAGCTTATCACTAAGCAAGCACGCTTAACGACAAAGGAAGAGACTGCGTTAGTTGAAGCCGATCCAGCTATTCTGAAAGTAATTCAGATGGTGAAGGACTCACAAGAAACGGTATTGGCTGAGATCGTTGGTGAAACAGCGGTTAAGCTAGAGGGTGAGCGTGAATTTGTCCGAGTTGGGGAGACCAATCTGGGGAACCTCATTACGGATGCTATGCTAGACATATCTGGTGCAGATATTGCCATGACGAATGGAGGAGGCATACGAGCGTCCATTAACCCTGGAAAGATTACGAAGAATGATATTATTACCGTATTACCATTCGGTAATTACATTGTGACGAAGCGGGTTAGTGGCGCAGATATTAAAGCCGCATTGGAGCAAGGCACCGATGCTTTCCCTGCAACGAAGGGAGCTTTCCCGCATGTTGCTGGTATGACCTATGTGATTGANNAAGCCGGTTGGCGATCGTATCGAGTCGATTATGATTCAAGGTAAAGCGATCGATATGGAGACAATGTATCTGTTAGCCACGAATGACTTCATGGCCGCTGGCGGTGATGAGTACACGATGCTAGAGGACGATGCTGTCGTCAACGAATTCCCTGCTCTTGATGAGGCGTTGATCGCCTACATTCAGCAGCTAGGTACGGTTGATACTGAGGCTGAAGGTAGAATCAAGATCGAGGGTATGAATAATGAACAACCAGCACCAACATCACCCGACTTGCCGACACCAACACCAGTACCAACACCGGCACCAGCGCCAATACCATCTCCAACACCAGCTGGTGACATGGTCTATATCGTACAGAAGGGCGACAATCTCTGGGCAATTGGACGCAAATATAAGACCACCTGGCAGGAGCTTGCCAAATTGAACAATCTATCGGACCCTGCACTCATATTCCCAGGTCAGAAAATCGTGATCCGCAAATAATGGAGTAAGAGTAGAAAAAGAGTAAGAGCAAGAGTAAGAGCAAGAGTAAGAGTAAGAGTAGAGTGATATAGAGTAAGAGTAAGAGTAAGAGTAAAGTAGAGTAACGTAGAGTAGCGTATATAACAATTTGTATCTACCTATCTATAACTAAACCGTCAGCATATCTGGCGGTTATTCTTTTTTTTGCGTGACTATTTGGAAGTAGAGGTTATAGGTTTCTCTCACTTGACGTATATGAGGTAGAAGTTGTAGGGTTCACTCTCTTGACGATCAGTATATGAAGTTTTCTGGGGTGTGGGCGTGGGTTTCACTTTTAGTGTAATATTGAGGTATTATGAATTAGTGTAGCAGTTAGCGCTATAGTACCGCTAATGTATAATTAATTGCACTGAATGGTAATCACTGTGGGGGGAGTTAGCGCAAGTAACCGCGCTACAATACCATCTAGACCGCGATATAACGCTGAAACTTGCGCTGTTGGAGAATAGTCTGGATTTTGTGCTGAATTAGCGAATTTGCAGAGTATAGTACCGCCAAGAGTAGCGTTAAATTGAGGTATTATGAATTAGTGTAGCAGTTAGCGCTATAGTACCGCTAATATATAATTAATTGCACTGAATGGTAACTGTGGGGGTAGTTAGCGCGAGTAACCGCGCTACAATACCATCTAGACGGCGTAATAACGCTGAAACTTTCGCTGTTGGAGGATATTTAGGATTTTGTGCTGAATTAGCGAATTTGCAGAGTATAGTACCGCCAAGAATAGCGTTTTGTTAATTGAAGTATTCAGAATGATGAATAGGATGATCGAATTAGTTAGAACAAATAATGCACCACATATGGTGTGTGAACGCAATGGTTTCTCTTACGTCCATCAAGTTCTTATAGTTTTTGCTGAGCTTAGGGGATACTACCCCAAAGCCGCAATTTAGAGTATAGTTCTTACTATATAAAAACTTATCGTATAGGAGTCATGTCATCTATGGGAAAAATAGTTGTATGCGATCATCCGTTAATCCAACACAAGCTTACTCACATTCGAGATCAAAGGACGAATGTCCAAGACTTCAGAGCACTGGTAGATGAAGTAGCCACATTGATGGCTTACGAGATAACGCGTGATATTAAGCTCGAACCGATTCAAGTTACAACACCAGTGACAACGACAACGGGCTACGTGATCTCAGGACGGATGATCGGATTAGTACCCATTCTTCGCGCGGGGTTAGGTATGGTGGATGGCATTCTAAAGCTATTACCAGCCGCTAAGCTTGGGCACATTGGGCTCGCTCGCGACCCAGAGACCTTGCAGCCCGTTATCTATTACATAAAGCTGCCTACTGATGTGACGGATCGAGAGATCATCGTTATAGACCCTATGCTGGCTACAGGGGGATCAGCGAATGAAGCGATTAGACTGCTGAAGGAGAAGGGCTGTTCACTTATCCGACTGATGTGTTTAATTGCTGCACCGGAAGGAATAGCTGCTGTGGCGGACAAGCATCCAGACATTGATATCTATGTAGCCGCGATTGATGAGAAGCTGAACGAACATGGTTATATCGTACCTGGACTCGGGGACGCAGGTGACAGATTATACGGAACCGATTAGGATATATTTGGAGGGAACCACTTTTATGCGTAAGATTAAGGTAATGACCATATTCGGAACACGACCGGAAGCGATCAAGATGGCACCGCTCGTTCTCGAATTGGCCAAGCACAGTGAGCACATTGAATCGAAGCTGTGTGTAACAGCCCAGCATCGGGAGATGCTCGATCAAGTATTAGATGTATTCGGGCTTAAGCCAGACCATGATTTGAATTTAATGAAGCATAAGCAGACGTTAACCGAATTGTCAGTCCGTGTTATTCAAGGTCTTGAGCCTGTATTCACTGCAGAGAAGCCGGACCTTATTCTAGTGCATGGTGATACGTCAACAACCTTTCTTGCAAGCTACACTGCTTTTCTTCAACAAATTCAGGTAGGCCATGTGGAAGCGGGTTTACGAACTTGGAACAAGAGCTCCCCGTTCCCAGAGGAGATGAATCGTCAGCTAGCAGGTGTGCTGGCTGATCTGCATTTTGCCCCGACGAATTGGTCTGCTAATAATCTGAGACGTGAGGGCAAGCAGGAGTCCTCAATCTATGTTACGGGGAATACGATTGCCGATGTGATGCCCTATCTAGTTAAACCGGATTACACGCATCCAGTAATAGAGTGGGCGCAAGGTCGCAAGCTGATTCTACTCACTGCTCATCGTCGAGAATCGTTAGGGGAGCCGCATAGAGCTATATTCCGTGCAGTACGTCGAATTGCAGATGCCTTCCCAGATGTTGCAGTCGTGTATCCAGTTCATCTAAATCCCGCGGTTCTTGGACCAGCACATGAGCTGCTCGGTGATCACCCGCGAATTCGACTTATCGACCCGCTCGATGTAACCGACCTGTATAACTTCTATCCACATACCCATCTGATCTTAACAGATTCGGGGGGTATACAAGAGGAAGCTCCATCATTCGGAATTCCAGCGCTGGTGCTCCGTGATACGACCGAGCGTCCAGAAGGGATTGATGCTGGTGTTCTTGAGCTCGTCGGGACGAATGAGGAGCGCATTTTTGAGCGTGCTTATGCCTTGCTCTCCGACAGTCAATTGTACGATCAGATGAGTCAAGCTTCCAATCCATATGGAGACGGACGAGCCTGTGAACGGATTGTAGCATCGATTCTACATCACTTTAGAATTACTACAGTTAGACCGGAATCATTTGCCAGCAAATAAGACAAAAGATGTTCACAAATGATTGAATGAAACGAATTGACAACAAGTATCACGCTTCGTTAAGATATATGAGGATATATAGGGGCAGTGTAGTGATGAAACGCACAAATAAAGGGGACAATCCATGGTATGCCGCAGGACTTATGGGTGTTATGGGTCTCGACATTGCACTTTGCATGCTCATTGGCTATTGGACTGGTAAATTTGCTAGCGAACGATTTGGTGTATCCGAAGGATGGATCGTTGGTGGGCTTTTCATTGGCTTAGCTGTTGGTATCCTCTCCGTTATTATTTTGCTAAAAAAAGTAATGGAGGATACGGATGGATAACATAGTTAAGAAAGCGATGCAAGCAACTCTATATTTGGTCGTTGTTTGTCTATTCGTTTGGGCACTCTTCCCTAAGTGGAGCTTGGTTGCTTCTGGTGTGATACTTGGATCGGCCGCTAGTGCGGTGAATGCGCTATTACTGCGAAGAAAGATTGAGTACCTTGGACACATTGCGACAGGGGTCGGTAAGAAAAGGTTAGGCATTGGTTTAGGTAGCAGGGTTTCTATGATTTTGCTGGTTGTGATGATCGCATATCGGTTTCCGCTCCATTTCAACCTAATCGCAACACTAGTGGCATGCTTTTTCGTACAGTATTTTGTTTGGGCTTCCGCATTAGTAAACAGTATACGAAATACTAGAAGAAAGGAGTGAAGTGTGAAGATGCATGAATTTGCAAAATTGAAATTTGAACATTTCGAAATTGATATATCTGCTCTCCTGGCAATTATTATTACTTGTCTGATTGTGTTTATAGTTGCCAGATTGGCAGTACGTAATTTGTCTCTAGATAATCCTTCGAAATTACAGAACTTTATGGAATGGGTTATCGAGTTTGTCCATAATCTTGTTGCAGGAACAATGCCACTGAAGAAAGTCGCGGCTTTTGTATCGCTTGCTTTTACGCTTATCTTCTTTATATTTGTAGCCAATCTTCTGGGATTGCCATTTGTAATAGGGACAGAGCATACGCAGGAGTTAGAGGTTATGGGAGCTGTCATCGTTTCTGAAGCTGATTTAGCTGCTCATGACGGAAGTGTCCACTTGAACTGGTGGAAATCACCTACGGCGGATCTATCGGTTACCTTTGGCTTAGCAACAATGATGTTTCTGTTAATCCATTTCTTAGGTGTGAAGATGAACAGGAAGCACTACTTTGAACATTATTTTAAGCCCTTCCCCATTTTCTTTCCGCTGAACCTTCTAGAGACGATTGTTAAACCACTAACACTTGGCGTGCGTTTATTCGCCAACATTTTCGCTGGGGAAGTGTTAATTTCAACGATTCTGATGTTAAGCTGGTTCGGAATTCCGCTTCTTGCGGTATGGCAAGGCTTTAGTATATTTGTTGGAGCGATCCAGGCTTTCCTATTTACGATTCTATCTATGGTGTATATTTCGCAAGCCATTGTTCATGAAGAGACAGAGCATTGATGTAGGGTTTAAGCTCGATTAGCTGGTTTAATACCATCATTTCGAGGAAAGTATATAACAAATAGAACCAAACAATTTCAAGGAGGAATATTAAATGGAGTTATTAGCAGCAGCTATTGTAGTAGGATTAGGCGCGATTGGTGCAGGATTTGGTAACGGAATGATCGTAAGCAAGACAGTAGAGAGTATCGCTCGTCAACCCGAGGCAAAAGCAACGCTACAAACAACTATGTTTATCGGTGTGGGTATCGTTGAGGTTGTGCCGATTATCGGTGTAGTACTTGGATTCTTGATCTTCTTTGGCGCTTAAATCAATTTTGGCGTGGAAGGCTAGAGCCATCCACGCCTTTCTTAGAATGAGGTAGTAGTTGATAGAAAGGAGTGACAGTTATGGAATTGAGTCTAACGACATTTTTAATAACGATTCTAGCTTTTGGATTGTTATATTACTTCTTAAACAAATATGCGTTTGGACCATTGTTCGGGATGATGGAGAAGCGGCGTCAGCTTGTACTGGATCAACTGAGCAATGCTGAGGAAAACCAGTCCAAAGCGAAGAAGCTAGTTGAGGATCAGACAAAGGCTTTAGAAGATGTGCGTAAGGAAGCTTATAACATACTTGAGCAGGCTCGTATTATGAGTAATAAGCAGTCGAATGATGCTGCTGCTGCTGCGAAAGAAGATGCAGCTCGCATCAAGAAAGAAGCTATACAGGATATAGAGAATGAGAAGAATAAAGCCATTGCAGCTTTACGTTCACAGGTAAGTGGTTTATCTGTACTCATCGCCTCGAAAATTATTGAAAAGCAAGTAGACGAGCAATCACAGAAGGAACTCATTGATCAATACCTGCAGAAGTCAGGAGGTCAAGTATGAGTGAAGTACTAACAGTAGGCAAAAGATATGCAAAGGCGCTGTTCCTATTGTCTCAAGATCGCGCTCAGCTTGAGCAGACGGAGCAGCAGCTGAAGATTATAGTAGCTATATTAGAGGACGAGGAGCTGGCCAAATTTTACCAGCACCCTTCGATAGGAATAGAGAAGAAGCTCGATACATTGACTAAAGCGCTGGAAGGCAAAGTTTCGGATACCTTACTGCAAACTTTATATGTGTTGCTTGAGCAAGGAAGAATGGATTCGATCACTTCCATGTTAACTCATTATGTAAAGCTATCGGCAGAGCATCGGGGCCAAGCGACAGCGATTGTATATACACCGTTGAAGCTATCTGATTCGGAGAACGAACATATTGCTCAACACTTCAGCAAAATTACTGGCAAACAAATCGTCGTTGATAATAGAATTAAGCCGGAGATTCTAGGTGGCATTCAAGTGCGAATTGGTGATCGTTTGTATGATGGAAGCCTATCTACTAAATTACTTGAGTTGCAAAAAATATTAGCATAGTGAGGTGAATGTCTTGAGTATCAAGCCCGAAGAAATCAGTACTCTGATTAAACAACAGATCGAGCAATATAAAAACGAGATGCAGGTAGTAGATGTAGGTACGGTCATTCAGGTTGGTGATGGTATCGCTCGTGCACACGGCCTTGAGAATGTTATGGCTGGTGAGCTTCTGGAATTCTCTAACGGTGTTATTGGTATGGCCCTTAACCTCGAAGAGAGCAACGTAGGTATCGTTATCATGGGACCTTACACAGGCATTCGCGAAGGCGACCAAGTGAAGCGTACGGGTCGTATTATGGAGGTCCCTGTTGGAGACGCCATGCTAGGACGTGTTGTTAACGCGCTTGGACATCCCATCGATGGCAATGGTCCGATTGTAACAACAGAGAGTCGTGCGGTTGAATCACCAGCACCAGGCGTAATGGCACGTAAATCCGTTCATGAACCAATGCAAACAGGTATTAAAGCAATCGATTCTATGATTCCAATCGGTCGTGGTCAACGCGAATTAATCATTGGGGATCGACAAACGGGTAAGACGACGATCGCAATTGACACGATCGTTAACCAAAAGGGCAGCGGAGTTATTTGTATATATGTAGCTATCGGGCAGAAGCAGTCCACAGTAAGCGGTGTTGTTGAGTCTCTTCGTCGTCAAGGCGCATTAGATTACACAATCGTGGTATCAGCTAGCGCATCCGAGCCAGCTCCACTACAATACTTGGCGCCTTATACAGGATGTTCCATGGGTGAGTACTTCATGTACAAGGGGCAGCATGTCCTGATCATCTATGATGACTTGTCCAAGCAAGCTGCAGCATACCGTGAGTTATCCTTGCTGCTCCGTCGTCCTCCAGGTCGCGAAGCATATCCAGGTGACGTATTCTACCTGCATTCCCGTTTACTAGAGCGTGCAGCTAAATTGAATGATGAGCTAGGCGGTGGCTCCATGACTGCTCTGCCATTCATTGAAACCCAAGCGGGCGACGTCTCCGCATATATTCCAACGAACGTTATCTCCATTACTGATGGTCAAATTTTCTTGGAAGCAGATCTATTCTATTCCGGTCAACGTCCAGCAGTTAACGTAGGTATCTCTGTATCCCGTGTAGGGGGTTCAGCACAGATCAAGGCGATGAAGAAGGTTGCTGGTACATTGAAGCTTGACCTTGCGCAGTATCGTGAGCTTGCGGCTTTCGCGCAGTTCGGTTCTGACTTGGATAAAGCGACTCAAAACCGTCTAAACCGTGGTGTGAGAACACTTGAGATATTAAAGCAGGGCGTTAATCAACCGCTGCCTGTTGAGAAGCAGGTTGTGTCCATCTATACCGTAACTAGAGGTCATCTGGATGACATTCCTGTACAGGATATCCGTCGATTCGAATCTGAATTCTTATCATTCGTTGAAGCGAACCATGAAGGCATCTATGCCTCCATCCGTGATACGAAGGATCTAACGAAAGATAATGAACAAGCGATTATTGACGCTATTGCTGCGTTTAAGAAGGGCTTTGCTGCTTCTGTCTAATCATATATGCTTCGCCATGAAATGGGTTTGTCAGAAGGCAAACCCGCCAATGAAGGTGGTGACAACTTTTGGCTAAGGGAATGCGCGATATTAAGCGCCAAATTAAGAGCGTTCAGAATATGAAGCAGATTACCAAAGCAATGGAAATGGTTGCTGCTTCAAAGCTGAAGAGATCCGAGCAAGCTGCAACAGCCTCCAGACCTTATTCAGATAAGATCAAAGAAGTGATCGCAAGTATAGCTGCTGGCGGCAACAATAAGCATCCGATGCTGCAGAGCCGAGAGGTTAAGAAAACCGCTTATCTGGTCATTACTTCGGATCGTGGATTAGCTGGTGGTTACAATGCGAATGTGCTTCGAAAAGTGATGTCTACGATTAAGGATAATCATAATTCTCCGGATGACTATGCGATTCTAGTGATCGGCCGCAAGGGGCGAGATTTCTTCAGACGACAGGGAATAGCCGTTGCTTCTGCGGTTTCCGGTGTCTCGGATTCTCCGAAATTTGCTGAGATTAAGAGTATTGCATCAGACGGTGTTCGTGGCTTTGAAACTGGTGAATTTGATGAATTAAACTTGATCTATAATGAGTATGTGAATGCGATGACTCAAGTACCTGTAGTCAAGCAGCTACTGCCACTAAGTCAGGTAGAGTTCTCTGGGTCAACAGCGGACTATGAATATGAACCATCGGCTGAAGAGGTGCTGAATGTACTGTTGCCGAAATATGCAGAGACACTCGTGTTCAGCGCAATGCTAGAGAGTAAAGCAAGTGAATTTGGAGCACGAATGACGGCTATGGGCAGTGCAACGAAGAATGCGACGAAGATGATTGATAAGTTTACGTTGGCATATAACCGTGCGCGTCAAGCAGCTATCACCCAGGAAATAGCCGAGATCGTCGGTGGCGTTAACGCACAACAATAACAATCGTAATCGATATAAATTTGACTAAGGGAGGGACAAGAATGAGCAAGGGACGTGTAGTTCAGGTTCTAGGACCAGTTGTCGACATCGAATTCGATCAAGGACAGCTACCGGATATCTTTAACGCGATAAGAATTGAACGGAAGGCGCAGAACGCAGGCGAACGCGATATTAATCTTACCGTTGAAGCAGCAACTCATCTTGGCGACAACATGGTACGCTGTGTAGCTATGTCATCCACGGACGGACTAGTTCGCGGCACGGAGGCTATTGATCTAGGTAATCCGATAACAGTTCCAGTAGGACCAAGTACATTAGGACGTGTATATAACGTGCTTGGAGAGCCAATTGACAATGCGGGTGCAGCAGATTATACGATTGCTCATCCAATTCACCGCCAGGCGCCCTCATTCGATGAGCTTTCCACATCAGCGGAAATCCTCGAGACGGGCATTAAAGTTATTGACTTGATCGCACCTTATGTTAAGGGCGGCAAGGTCGGTCTCTTCGGTGGTGCGGGTGTAGGTAAGACGGTAACCATGCAAGAGCTCATTCATAACATCGCTCAAGAGCACGGCGGTATCTCGGTATTCGCAGGTGTTGGTGAGCGAACACGTGAAGGTAATGACTTGTACCATGAGATGAAGGACTCTGGCGTTATCTCGAAGACCGCGATGGTGTTCGGACAGATGAACGAACCACCGGGAGCTCGTCTTCGCGTAGCTTTGACGGGTCTTACTATGGCTGAGTACTTCCGTGATGAAGAAGGCAAGGACGTATTATTGTTCATTGATAATATCTTCCGCTTCACACAAGCAGGTTCTGAGGTGTCCGCTCTTCTTGGACGTATGCCATCTGCGGTTGGTTACCAACCGACGCTTGCTACAGAGATGGGACAGCTTCAAGAGCGAATTACTTCAACGAAGAAGGGCTCGGTTACATCGATCCAAGCGATCTATGTTCCTGCCGATGACTATACGGATCCGGCACCAGCAACAGCGTTCACGCATCTGGATTCCACAACCAACCTTGATCGTAATATTGCAGCAATGGGGATATTCCCAGCGGTTGATCCATTGGCGTCATCCTCTCGTATCCTAGCTCCAGAAATTCTGGGCGAAGAGCATTATCAAGTTGCACAAGGTGTTAAGAAAATTCTACAGCGTTATAAAGAATTACTCGATATTATCGCAATTCTTGGTATGGATGAGCTATCAGATGAAGATAAGCTGATCGTTCTTCGTGCAAGACGTGTACAAATATTCTTATCTCAGCCGCTTCATGTTGCTGAACCGTTCACAGGCTTACCTGGTAAGTATGTGCCGCTCAAAGAAACAATACGCAGCTTTAAGGAAATTCTTGATGGTAAGCATGATGAGCTTCCTGAACCGGCGTTCCACAATGTAGGATCGATTGATGAGGCCGTCGAGAAAGCGAAGACGCTCTAATCGGCCGACTAGGAGGTGTGCACATTGAGTACCGTTAAGTTGGAAATTGTCACTCCGGAACGCAAGGTTTACGAGAAAGATGTAGACATGGTGGTTGTTAAAGGAATAACCGGTGAGCTAGGTATTCTACCGAACCATATTCCACTTGTTACTCCGTTGAGAATTGCGCCAGTTCGCGTTAAGTTTGGTAAAGAGGAAGAATTAATTGCAGTTCATGGCGGCTTCATGGAAGTGCGCAAGGATAAGATTGTAATCTTAGCTGAAATTGCCGAGCTTCCTGGTGAAATCGATCTTGAGCGTGCACAGAAAGCGAAGGAACGTGCGGAGAACAGAATGAATACGAATGATTCAGCGGAGCTACTCCGTGCTGAAATTGCACTGCAGAAGGCGATTAATCGAATTAGTGTTACAACCAAGCATTTCTAAATTCCAGAGAATCCTGGACATTATTAATGCGCATAGTGGTGGTGCAGGGAAATTTTCTTGCACCACCACTTTTTGTATTATCCTCTGAGCGGGTTAATCCCTTTTTTTTAATATTGTAATTTATATGGTAAGATTGGATAATGATTGCATGGGATTATGTAGATCAATACTATCTTTTTTTTCGATGTAAAGGGGAGTTTTGGGAAGTGTATAATTTACTAATTGTTGATGATGAGGAGATAGCTATCAAAGGGATTGTACACGGCATAGATTGGACAGATATGCCGATTCAGAACATATTCGAGGCTATCGATGCGAAGGAAGCGAGAGAAGTATTCGGTAATAACCCCATTCACCTTCTCCTATCAGACATTGACATGCCTACAGATAACGGAATCGCTTTACTTCAATGGGTCAGAGAGGTATCTCCACAGACCGAGACCATATTTCTCTCAGGACATGCGGACTTTAAGTATGCTCAGCATGCGTTGAAGCTAGATAGCTTCGATTATCTATTAAAGCCTGTAGATCATGAAGTGCTTAAGAATACGCTGAAACGTGCCATTGAGAAAATCCAACATAATGAGGAACAAGCCGAATTTCACAAAACATATCAGTACTATTATGAGCAGTGGAATAAACAGCTTCCGATCCTATGTGAACGCTTCTGGCAAGATCTTCTTCAGCAGCGTATTCAGCTAGGGGCTGACTCCCTGCAGAGTTCATTCGAACTGTATGGCATTCCATTACAAGTCAACAATCCTATTAAGGCTGTGCTCATTAGTATTGAGCAGTGGCGTGAGCCATTAAACCATAGAGACGAAGAAATAATGACGTATGCTGTGAAGAATGCGGCTACTGAATTTATCCTGAATGGTTATGAAGGGCAGGTTATTCAAGATATAACAGGTATCATTTATGCAATCCTATATAATCCGCAACAGGATACAGTGAAGCAATTAGAGGAGAATTGTCGCGCATTCATAGAGAAGTGTCAGATGTACTTACATTGTCATATCTCATGTTATATAGGCCGTGCAACGAAGATTCAAGAGCTTCGTGAAGGAATTAATACATTGAATGAGATGGAACGCAACAATCTAACTCACAATAGCTCCATTCACCTGGAGCAAGCCTATACGAAGCAAGCCCCTTGCGCGATTGGCAAGCCTGTATTTGATGATTGGGCTGTGCTTCTGGAGATGGGGAAGAAGAGCGAGTGGATGACTAGAATTGAAGATAGCTTTATAAGAATGAAGGAAGAGCAGGTGGATCATCTATATTTAGAATCGTTCTATTATGGATTTGTTCACATGATTTATAATACACTCCAGAAGATGTCTGTACGAATAGAGGTTGTGTACCCTGATGGAGAATGGCGAGAGTTTACACAAGCCTCGAAATCGATTGATCGGATGAAGGCATGGGCTATTCAGATGGCAGAAACCGCTTGCTCCTATCTGCTTGAACATCGCAAGGGGGTTTCTTTAGTCATCAGCAAGGTTATGCAGTTTATCGAGGATCATCTTGGAGAGGAATTCAGTCGCGAGGATATTGCAAGCCATGTATTCTTAAACTCAGCCTACTTATCTCGTTTATTCCGTAAGGAAACGGGTGACTCACTATCGGACTATATTCTAGAAGCACGCGTAAGTAAAGGTAAGATCCTGCTAGAGAAAACGAATAAGAAAATTAGTGATATTGCTGCGGAGATTGGGTACGACAATTTCTCGTATTTCACCAAAATTTTCAAAAAAGCTACAGGCGTAACACCACAGGAGTATCGTAAGAGATTTCAAGATATATAGTAATTATTAGGGATTGAGAGGGTGTTTATTGTGAAACGTTCGATCAAAACTCAATTCATAATTAGTTTTTTTGTCGTAATGCTCCCCGTGGTAGCTTTCCTTAGTGTAAACAACTGGTATGCGAAGAACACCGTGCACGATAAGGTATCTGAGACCTACAAGAATACATTGGATATCTTCGTCGACGAGACAGATCGCAACTTGTATGCAATTAATGATTACTTGAACAAGATGGCAATTCTAGATTCAGATTTCAATTTATTGATGTCCTATCCTTATGGTAGCGATGACTATGTGCTCACGAAGATAAGAATTCAGAATATTATCAATCGAGATGTATTATTCTTTGGGCTGATGAACACGGTATTCTTATATCATGAGAATGATCTGATGTTAAGCACCTCGGAAACGAGTAATTATGGTTTAACACAGCGTGCGCTACAGAGGAATATTGAAGGAATTATCAAGAATGACAGTAAGAATATTCAGAGCAGGTGGATGTTATGGCAGGATGATCTCATTCTCGGTACAGATTTCCTAGTCAAGGTAACGCCTGTTCCAGATCGAATAGGATTATATGTAGGTGCCATAATTAAGATAAGTGATATTTTGGATCTACTAGCCATTCAGTGGGATGATGGAGGGATTGGGCATAGTGCAATCTATCGATTGGATGGCTTTAGATTAGCAGAATCGCTTACAAACAAAAATCCGAAAGTTACTCTAGAGGATTTAGTCATTGAGAACAAGGCATATCAGACCGTAAAGAATGACCTTGACGGTGAGTCCTATATGGTTATGAATCGTCCTAGTGAGGCAGTAGATATGACGATTAATGTTGTGATTCCAGAGAGTTATATGCTTAAGGGCTTACCATACTTTCAGATGGCAACTTATATTATGATCGTTGGGCTAGTGCTGATATTTGCACTTTACTTATTCTATATTCGCCAGATGATTTTTAACCCGCTGCAATTATTAATCGGGGGAATGAAGAAAATTTCACTAGGTGTGCTAGACGTTCGATTAAAGACGACTGAAACTGTCGAATTTGTATTCCTAGCAAATACATTTAACAATATGGTGGAGCAGATAAAGACATTGAAAATTGGCATGTACGAGGAGCAGCTTCGAGCACAACGGATGGAGCTGAAGCAGCTGCAGGCTCAGATAAATCCCCATTTCTATATGAATAGCTTGAATATTATTTATAATAATGCGGTGTTAAAGGATCATGAATCTGTCAAGAAGATGTCGCTCCATCTGGGGGATTACTTTCGTTTTATTATGCGCGTAAATCGCGATGCCATTCGATTAGATGAAGAGCTCAAGCATATTGAGAATTATATCGAAATTCAGAAATTCCGCTTTCCTAACAAGCTCACCTGCGAGATTTCTGTCCCTGCAAGTATGATGGGGATTACAATACCCGCATTATCCTTGCAGCCATTTGTGGAGAACGCGATCATCCATGGGTTTGTCAATCGTAGGGAGCCCTTCCGAATCCTGATCTCAGGGAAGATAACGCACGAGGGATTAGCCAGATATATTGAATTAAGTGTGGAGGATAATGGAATTGGGTTCCCAATAGAAATTCTTGATAGACTCGGTGGTAAGGACTGGAATAACCCAATACCGAAGGCTGATACGAACAGCGTTGGTATTCTGAATGTTATTCAGCGTTTGAAGCTAAAGTATGGTGGGGATACGAGTATAACATTTCAGAATAGTACGATTACTGGAGGATCAGTAATTCACATTCGAATTCCTCTGGAATCAGATCATTAATTTCATGCCCTTCAACAAACAGGAATTACTTATTATGGGAATTGTTCACCCAGGAAGAGTAATTCCTGTTTTTTCTATTTCTAGTCATAATAATGTTAAAAAAGTCACTATGACGATAGAGATGTTCATCAGAATCATACTACAATAGCAATCACAGGTAGGTTCACTTTCTTCATGAGCTTAATAATGATAATTCTTGGGAGGCCAGTGTAAATGAATTTACTTAACAAAAAAGCTTCACTGCTCGTAGTACTGATGTTGGTAGTTGCATTAGTAGTATCTGCTTGTGGGAACAACAACAATGCTACAAATACAGAAAAAGAGCCGGCAGCAACCGCAGCACCAGCAGCAACGGATGATAAGAAAGTAGCACCAGCTGCGGAAGCTTCAGTAGAATTAGATCCATACAAGCTTGTATTAGTCTGGGAAGGTCCGCCACAAGCAGATGAGAAGAAAGTAGAAGAAGCATTGAATAAGCTTCTTACTGAGAAGATCAATGCTACGATCGATCTTGCTCCGATCGATTGGGGCGCATGGGATGAGAAGATGAACCTGATGATTGCTTCTCGTGAGGAAGTAGACGTTATGTTCACGGCACAATGGAATGGTCACGCGAAGAATGTAGCTAAGGGTGCATATCTTCCGCTTAATGATCTACTCGAGAGCCATGGTCAGGGCATCATAGATACGCTTGATCCAGCATTCATTGCAGGATCTAAGGTTAATGGTAAGAACTACGGTATTCCAACGAACAAGGAATTAGCGTCAGTTGGTGGTATTGTGTATCGTAAGGATGTTGCTGAAGAATTAGGTCTGGATATGGCTTCAATGAAAACTGCAGAAGATCTAGGCGCAATCTTTGCAGTGATTAAGGAGAAGAAGCCAGACATTATTCCTCTTTACACAACAGGTGAACTATTCAATGCTCACTACTTCGCTGAATATGATTACTTGGGAGATGGTACAATTCCAGGAGCTGTAATTAAGAGCTCGACAGATACCAAGGTTCAATTAATTGAAGAATCAGAGATCTACAGCCGGTATCTAAAGGTCGCTCGCGACTTCTACACGAAGGGATACATTAACGGAGATGCAGCAACAACACAGCTTTCTAGCCAAGATGCTCACAAAGCGGGTAAGATCTTCGCTTCACTTGAAGCATTAAAGCCAGGTAAGGCTGATGAGGTAGCTAATGCGGCTGGCATTCCAGGAAAATTAGATCAGATTGTGATGACAGGAAAGACAGTTGCAACTTCTGAAACAGCAGGGGCAATGCTGGCAATTTCTTCTACCTCCAAGGATCCAGAGCGTGCCATGATGTTTATCAACCTTCTTCATACAGATAAAGAAATTAATAATCTATTGAACTTCGGTATCGAGGGAGAGCATTATACGGTTGATGGTAATGGTATTGCTACCAATACAGATAAATCACCCCAATATGCCCCAGGGGTAGCTTGGGAGTTAGGAAGCATGTTCTTGAACCCTATATTCTCTACTGAAGATCCTAACAAGTGGAACCTTTACACAGAATTCAACAAAGATGCAACGAGCTCTCCGGGACTTGGATTCGTATTTGATAGTGAGCCTGTTAAATCAGAGGTTGGCGCAATTGCCAATGTAATTAAGCAATATGAAAAAGCGCTTGAAACAGGATCTGTGGATATAGATAAAGTGCTTCCAGAATATATTGCAGCGCTTAAGGCTGGTGGCGTTGATAAAGTAATTGCTGAGAAGCAAAAACAATTTGATGCATTCCTTGCTGCAAAATAAAGTTTAATAAACGATTAGCATACAAGTGAGTATTTTCCCTTTCTGTAATATTATTAATGGATTGGGAAAACCTTACTTATTTTTATGTCATAAGAATGCTAAAGTTGTCATCATGATCATAGATAAAACCGCTTACATTTATTATGATTATACATATAAGAGAGAAGGAGGAGGACTATGGCGGCACAAACTACAGAGGTTTCATCACCGGCCTATATTCTCAACACGAAGGCGCACAAAAGGTTCTCATTACTGAGTAATATGCGAAAATTCTGGATGTTCTACATTATGATGTTACCAGGTATTATCCTACTGATTATCAACAATTATATACCGATGTTCGGGATAATCATCGCATTCAAGACGGTGAATTATACGGATGGTATTCTTGGCAGCCCTTGGAGTGGACTAACAAACTTTGAGTTTTTATTCAAAACGAAGGATGCGTGGATTATTACACGGAACACCCTGTTGTATAATTCGTTATTCATCCTATTGAATATGACGATTCCGCTAGCGTTTGCCTTGATGTTGAATGAAATGAAAAATATAGTTGTAGCCAAAATTCACCAAACGTTAATGTTCCTGCCCTACTTCCTATCGATGATCGTCATCAGTTACCTTGTATTCGGTTTTATGAGTGATGAGCATGGATATCTGAATGGAACATTATTACCGAGTCTAGGCATGGAGCCGGTTCGTTGGTACTTCACTAAGGAGATATGGCCTTATGTACTGACATTGGTGAATACCTGGAAAGGCATGGGATACTTCACCGTCATTTACATGGCTGCGATAATTGGTATTGATAACGAATATTACGAGGCAGCTATGATTGATGGTGCGAGCAAGTGGCAGCAGATGAAGAATATAACCATCCCGTTGATCATGCCGATCATTATGATCATGATGCTGCTGCAGATTGGTAAGATCTTCAATGCAGACTTCGGACTATTCTTCCAGGTTCCACGAGAGTCAGGCGTATTGTTCCCTGTTACGAACGTTATTGACACCTACGTATACCGAACGTTCTTAACCGTTGGTGACATTGGATTATCCTCAGCGGCAGGATTACTGCAATCCGTCGTTGGATTTACACTGGTGTTCTTCTCCAACTGGGTTGTACGTCGGTTTAATAGTGAGAATGCATTATTCTAGGAGGTGTTTACTATGGCGACATTACTGAAAGATATCGTTCCAAGGGGAGCAAGCACCAAGAATCAACTAGGGGTGATTGCATCCACTGGAGTTAATATTTTCTTCATCATCTATTCCATCCTATGTGTCGTGCCGCTATTGTTAATTATTGCAGTATCGGTATCGAATGAGGGCTCAGTTATACGTAATGGGTATCGGTTTATCCCGGAGCAATTCGACTTTGCAGCCTATGAGTTTCTAGCTAAGGACATTGGTACAATTGCTCATGCTTATGGCGTCTCGATTCTAGTAACCGTAGTAGGCACAGTGCTCAGTATGGTCATTATTGCGCTATATGCGTATCCGATATCCAGACCGAATTTCCCGCATGCCAAATTCTTCACCTTCTTCGTATTCTTTACGATGTTATTCTCAGGTGGATTAGTACCTTGGTACTTGGTATATGTGCAATTGCTAGAGTTGAGAAACTCATTATTGGCACTGATCATTCCATTAATTATGGCAGCGTTCTGGGTGCTGGTAACACGAACCTTCTTCCAGACAACCATCCCAGGCCCGGTACTAGAATCAGCTAAGATTGATGGTGCGGGAGAGATGAGGATATTCATCCAGATCGTGCTTCCGCTGTCTCTGCCGATCCTAGCAACGATATCCTTGTTCCAAACCTTAACCTATTGGAATGACTGGTTCTTGAGTCTGGTGTTCATTAGTAATAACGGTAATATCTCGGTACAGTATCTGATGTACAAGATGATGGCCAATATTCAGTACCTGGCAAGTAATCCGACAGCAGCGGCAGAGATTGCAAAGGCTGGGGGGATGTTTAACTTCCCGAGTGAGACAGTACGGATGGCTATGGTTGTAGTCGGAGTAGGACCTATCGTCTTCGCTTATCCATTCTTCCAGAAGTACTTTATCCGAGGCTTGACGGTTGGTGCAGTGAAAGGTTGAACTTGCACTTATTAATTACCACTTACATTCGTAACAGAAAGCGCACGACAATGGGTACAACCTAATGCCTGGCTATCTCCGGTAAAACCGGTTTAGCATATATTACACAATCTGCCTAGGAGGTCTAGCACATGAATTTAGTAAACAGAAAAGCTTCACTGTTCGTAGTGTTTATGTTGGTGGTTGCGTTATTGGTTTCCGCTTGTGGTAACAACAACAATGCTGCAAATACAGAAAAAGAGCCAGCAGCGCCAGCAGCAACGAATGATAAGAAAGATACACCGGCAGCGGAACCTAAATCAGAATTAGAGCCTTATAAACTTGTAGTAGTCTGGGAAGGCCCACCGCAAGCAGATGAGAAGAAAGTTGAAGAGGCAATGAATAAAATCCTTACAGAGAAAATCAATGCTACCGTTGATCTTGCTCCGATCGATTGGGGCGCATGGGATGATAAGATGAACCTGATGATTGCTTCTCGTGAGGAAGTAGACGTTATGTTCACAGCACAATGGAATGGTTATTCCAAGAACGTAGCAAAAGGTGCGTACGTTGAGCTTGGTGATTTGTTGAAGGAGCACGGTAAGGGCATTCTAGAATCACTCGATCCAGCATTCCTAGAAGGTTCGAAAATCAACGGCAAAAATTACGGCGTTCCAACTAATAAGGAATTAGCAACTGCAGGCGGACTTGTTTATCGCGTAGATATTGCTGAGGAATTGGGATTGGATATGAGCGCTGTCAAATCAGCAGAAGATCTAGATGCTATCTATAAAGTGGTAAAAGAGAAAAAACCAAATCTCATTCCGTTGTACATGAGAGATGGTACACTTACTGGACAGCTTACTGAGTTTGATTTCTTGGGCGATGGTACGATTCCAGGAGCAATTATTAAAAGCGGTACTGATACAACTGTTAAGTTAGCACAAGAGTTTGATATTTACAAAAACCTAGTAAATCTAGCACGTGATTTCTACAAAAAGGGTTATATCAATGGTGATGCTGCTACAACACAATTGGCTAGTGGAGATGCTTATAAAGCAGGCAACATATTCTCAACTATTGAGCCGTTGAAACCTGGTAAGGATGCAGAAATTGCTAATGCCTCAGGTATTCCTGGAAAGCTTGCACAAATTTACTTCACAGGTAAAACAGTAGCGACAAGTGAAACGGCAGGAGCAATGCTCGCAGTTTCCTCTACATCCAAGGATCCAGAGCGTGCGATGATGTTCATCAACTTATTACACACAGATGTTGAGCTAGTCAATATGATTAATTTTGGTATTGAGGGTGAACACTTTACACGTAATGGTGAGGTCATCACTGCTACAGATAAGACTCCTCAGTACTCACCAGGTGTTGCATGGGAGTTAGGAAATCAATTCCTTAACTATGTATGGGATTCTGAGAATCCAGATAAATGGGCTCTGTTCAAAGAGTTCAACACGGGTGCTATTAGTTCCCCAGGTCTAGGATTCGTATTTGACAGTGAGAATGTTAAAGCAGAGGTTGGTGCACTTGCGAACGTAATCAAGCAATATGCAAGAGCGCTTGAGACAGGCTCTGTAGATCCTGAGAAGGTACTTCCAGAATTCATAGCTGCTCTTAAAGCTGGTGGCGCTGATAAAGTAATTGCTGAGAAGCAAAAACAATTTGACGCATTCCTTGCAGCAAAATAATAAATAACATCATTTTATAAATAAGAGCTATCCCTTCTGGTGAAATATTAGCCTAAGAGGGATAGCTCTTATTAATTAAGAAATAATAATGGAGAATTGGCAATAGTATTTCGGGTAATAAACAGAAACGAGCATGGACGTAAATACACAGGTTTGGTATAATTGTTTGGGATAATTACGATTAAGCCAATGGAGGGAATCATGGATAAGTACTTTAATAATTATCTTATCGTAACTATTTTCCTTGTACTAGGAATTCTGTTACCTATTGTCGCGCTAACATTTGGTCGTTTGTTACGTCCGAACAAACCAAGTGATGAGAAGGCGGAAACTTACGAAAGTGGTAATTTGCCATTCATGGAGAGCAGAGTTAAGTTTAATATCCGCTATTATTTATTCGCACTCATGTTCGTTATCTTCGATGTAGAGACGGTATTCCTATATCCATGGGCTGTAGCTTATGAGAAACTAGGATTATTTGCTTTAGTCGAGATGTTGATATTTGTTTCATTACTTGTAGTGGGACTCCTATACGCTTGGAAGAAGAAGGTGCTGCAATGGAATT
The DNA here is from genome assembly GCA_002383285.1 of Caryophanales bacterium UBA4100. Taxonomy (GTDB): domain Bacteria; phylum Bacillota; class Bacilli; order Paenibacillales; family UBA4045; genus UBA4045. Next base: position 24,050 of record DFXU01000080.1, on the reverse strand, counting down.
CGATCTAAGCTCGATAACGAAGGACGAACGAGAAGAGCTCGAACGTAATGTATTCTTTGGCACTTTGGAGCAGCTGAAGGGCTGGGCACGCAGTAATTCCCTCTGGCCGTTAACCTTTGGCTTGGCATGCTGTGCGATTGAGATGATGGGCACCGGGGCTGCACACTATGATCTTGACCGATTTGGTGTCATCTTCCGTACTTCTCCGAGACAGTCAGATGTCATGATTGTATCGGGTACGGTTACGAAGAAGATGGGGCCGTTACTTCGACGTCTATATGATCAGATGTCTGAGCCGAAATGGGTTATTGCAATGGGCTCTTGTGCCACCGCAGGAGGTCCTTATGTTAATTCATACTCAGTTATTAAAGGGGTAGACCAGATTGTTCCAGTAGATGTGTATATTCCTGGGTGTCCTCCGAATCCAGCAGCACTCATATATGGAATTAATAAGCTTCAGGAGAAAATTCGCTATGAAGCGAAAACGGGTAAGCAGGTGACGAATACATGAGTGAGGATCAAGATACGAAACCGGAACAGACAGGGAAGGTTAAAGTAACCGAAGAGGGTAAAGCAACACCAACAGATCAGACGGTAGAAGCGATTAAGGACATACAAGCAGCAGACCCCTCTGTACAGACGACTTCGGAGCCGAGTGACGCACCCGCAGCAGAGATTCAAGCGGATGCTGAGAAGGAAGCTAAGCTTAAGGCTAACAGAGAAGCGCGTGCAGCGAGAGATGCGGCCCGAGCAGCTAAAGCAGCGGAAGCGGCCAAAGCTGCCGAGGCCTCTGAAGCTGATGCTGCGGTTCCCGAACAGAAAGCGCCATCGCCTAATCAACCGAAGCTTGATCATGTCGTACAGATTATTAAAGAGGGCATTGGTGAAACAGCGATTATAGAGGCGTATATTAATGAGAGAGACAGAGAGCTGCCCACTCTGATTATTGATAAGAACCATTGGTATGAGACGGCTCGATTATTAAAGGAGCATCCAGAGTTAAAGCTTCATTATCTTCGTAATGTGACCGGCATTGATCAAGAAACACATATGGAAGTTGTGTTCTATCTGATCAACTTATCGAATAAACAGGATTACTGTATCAAGGTTAAGACTAATAGAGATGGCGGAGAAATACCATCGGTAACTGAGGTATGGAAGACCGCTAATTGGAATGAGCGAGAAATTTACGATCTACTCGGTATTACCTTTACCAACCATCCGGATCTTAGAAGAATTATGATGCCTGATGATTGGGTTGGTAGCCCATTGCGCAAAGACTATGAACCACTAGACCCGGAGGTGTAGAGGATTGATACGCACCGAAGAACTTTTACTTAATGTAGGTCCCCAGCACCCAAGCACGCATGGTGTATTCCGTATTATTGTTAAGCTTGATGGAGAGGTAATCACAGAAGCCATTCCGGTTATGGGTTATCTGCATAGAGGTACTGAGAAGATAGCAGAGTCGTTGAATTATACACAAATTATTCCGTACACAGACCGGATGGATTATGTATCCGCGATGACGAGTAACTATGTGTTAGTCCATGCTGTTGAGACTATGATGCAGCTAGAGATACCTGAGAGAGCGCAATACTTGCGCTTAGTTGTTATGGAACTACAGCGTGTTGCAAGTCACCTAGTATGGTGGGGGACCTACTTATTAGATATTGGAGCGATGACTCCCTTCTTATATGCGTTCCGTGATCGAGAGAAGATTATTGATATGTTCAATGAGCTGTGCGGAGCACGATTAACCTACAATTATATGCGTGTGGGCGGAGTGAAGTGGGACGCACCGGTTGGTTGGATTGATAAGGTTCGTGAATTTATACCCTATATGAAGAAGAATCTCGAGGAATTTCATAACCTCGTTAGTGGGAATGAGATTTTCTTAGCACGCATCAAGGGCATAGGGAAGTATGATGCGCAGACTGCTATTGATTATGGGCTTAGTGGAGCTAACTTACGAAGCGCAGGAGTGAAGTGGGACCTACGTAAGGACCAGCCCTACAGTATTTATGATCGATTCGATTTCGATATTCCTGTTGGCGTCAATGGGGATTGTTATGATCGTTATGTGATCCGTATGGAGGAGATTCGTCAAAGTCTGCGAATCCTAGAGCAAGCCATGGCTCAGTTCCCAACAGACGGGGACATCATGGGTAAGGTACCGCGCATTATTAGACCGCCAGAAGGTGAAGCCTATGTTCGTATAGAGTCACCGCGCGGTGAGATTGGCTGTCACATTGTCTCAAGGGGCAAGGCGGAGCCTTATCGATTGAAATTCAGACGGCCTTCTTTTGTAAATCTACAAATTCTGCCGAAGCTGCTAGTGGGTGAGTCGATGACGAATCTAGTTACGATTCTCGGTGGTATAGATATCGTTGTTGGGGAGGTGGATGCCTAATGGAGGACTTTCTGCAGAAGACATTAGGTTGGGGTAACTTCACCATCTTCGCGCTAGGCGCTGTTGTTATGCTATTGATCTCATTGGGGTTTGTTACTTACTTTATCTACTTCGAGCGTAAGGTTATAGGTTGGATGCAGTTCCGCATTGGGCCGAATCGTACGGGTCCATTCGGATTGCTACAATCGGTAGCGGATGTTGCGAAGCTACTAATGAAGGAAGATATCATTCCGAAGAAAGCCGACAAAGAGCTATTTATCTTAGCACCGATCATTACGTATGTTCCCTCATTTATGGTGCTAGCAGTAATTCCATATTCTGAGACCTTATACTTTACTGATCTTAATGTCGGACTCCTCTATTACATCGCATTATCCGGTATCTCAACGATTGGGGTTGTGCTTGCTGGCTGGGCATCGAATAATAAATTTGCATTACTCGGTGGTATGCGATCAGCAGCACAGATGGTTAGCTATGAAATACCATTGGTTATATCCGTCACAGGTGTTATATTGATTAGTGGTTCTCTTAACCTAAGAACGATTGCAATGGGACAAGAGGGCTGGTTCTGGGATTGGAATATTGTTCCACAAATTCTGGGATTCGTTATATTTACGATTGCTGCTGTAGCAGAATTAAATCGTACACCATTCGATTTGCCTGAAGCAGAGTCTGAGTTGGTCGCGGGTTATCACGTAGAATATAGCGGCTTCCGATTCGCTTTCTTCATGCTCGCCGAATATACTTATGTGTACGCGATTGCTGGACTTACGACGGTCTTATTCCTAGGTGGTTGGTATCCTCCGGCACCATTCCTTGATTTTATTCCTGGCTTGGTTTGGTTCTTCGGTAAATTCGCATTCGTGGTATTCTTCCTCTTCTGGATTCGTGCGACGCTTCCACGTATTCGTGTAGATCAGCTGATGAGCTTGGGGTGGAAATGGCTGTTACCACTGTCGTTAGTAAACTTATTCGTAACAGCATTGTACATGGAGCTATTCAAATAAAAGCATATACGTTTGATGGAGCTTCTCGACCGCTAGATCAGTCATTGAGAACATTAAGGAGGTGCAGCAATGAAAGGTCTCGTAACAGGATTAGGACTTACGTTTAAGAACTTAACTGCCAAGAAGGTAACTTACAAATATCCTGACGTGCCATTAGAGATGCCTGACCGATTTCGAGGTATTCAACATTTCGATCCTGAGAAGTGTATTGTGTGTAATCAATGTGCACGGGTTTGTCCAACGGATTGCATTACGCTGACGGGGAAGAAGAATCCTGATCCAGAGAGTAAGATGAAGCTGGTTATCGATACGTACGATATCAACTTTGAAATTTGTATTCTTTGCGACTTATGTACGGAGGTCTGTCCGACTGAAGCTATCGTTATGACCAACAAATTTGAATTAGCATCCTATAGTCGTGATGATTTATTTAAGAATATGAAGTGGCTTAATGATAATAACACGCTGATTCGTCAAGAGAATAATTCGGCAATGCCGAAGGTCGCCAAAGGGGGAGCCAAGGAGTGAACGGGTTATCCAACTTGATAGACAACTGGCTGAATTTCATGGCCGTAGGCGAGAATATCGCATTTGCTATACTGGCTGTAATCATAATCAGCAGTGCAGTGTTCATGATTACCTTTACGAGAATCGTTCATATGGTAATATCACTCGCTGTTGTTTTCTTAAGCCTAGCAGGTATGTATGTCCTGCTTGAAGCGGAATTCGTAGCATTCGTCCAAGTGCTTATCTATGCCGGGGCGGTATCGATTCTGATGATTTTCGGTATTATGATGACTCAGCATGATGAACCAGAACAGCCGAAGAAGCCACTATTCCAAGCTCTATTATTATCGGGGAGTGTGGCGCTCTTCGGTATCATATTCTATGTTATTCAGAGCACGAATTTCACACCTAGCAGTGGCTTTGAAGCAGGGGCTGATAATACCAAGGCGATTGGTGAGCTTCTGTATACTCAGCATGTTATTCCATTTGAATTGATATCGGTATTATTGACAGTAGCCTTTATCGGTGCAATCGTACTTGCGAAGAAGGAGGAGGAGTAGACGATGGATAATATTCTACCTTCATACCTAATTCTAGGTGCGATTATATTCTGTATCGGGCTTTATGGAGCCTTATCGAAGAGAAGTGCGATTGTCGTGCTGATTTCCATTGAGCTTATGCTGAATGCTTGTAATCTCAATTTCATAGCATTCTCCAAATATGGTCCCGTCCCATCACTAACAGGGCAGATATTCACACTATTCAACATTACAGTTGCTGCAGCTGAAGTAGCAGTAGGCGTTGCTATTCTTATCGCCTTGTTCAGGAACAAAGGCACTAGCAATGTAGAAGATATGGACTCGATGAGATATTAGTTGAGGAACAACTAATTATTCGCTTGTTCCAACGGAAAGGAAGTTCGAATTCTAATGGAATCCACTTACTCACAGCTAGCCTGGATTATACCACTCAGCCCACTTGTGGCCTTCTTTATTCTTCTGTCGATTGGACGACAATTGAAGCAATATGGGGGTTATCTTGCTGTTCTAGCTTCTCTAATCTCCTTCATCATTTCCGTTCTGATCTTCATCGAACGAACGGGTAGTGAGATGCAGAATTACACCTGGAATGAATGGGAATGGTTATCGGTTCATACAGTTACATTGACGATGGGGTTTGAGATTAATAATCTGAACACCCTTATGCTCTTAATCGTTAGCTTTGTAAGCGTATTGGTGAATCTATATTCAATCGGTTATATGAAAGACGATGATCGACTCAATGTATACTTTAGTTACATAGCTTTATTCACATTCTCCATGCTAGGTCTAGTCATTGCGGAGAATTTAGTTCAGCTTTATATTTTCTGGGAGCTTGTCGGTGTCTGCTCTTTCCTACTAGTTGGTTTCTGGTACTTCAAGCCGGAAGCTAAAGCTGCAGCGAAGAAAGCATTCATCGTAACCCGTATTGGTGATGTTGGATTATTCATCGCCATCCTGCTGCTCTTCTGGCATATGCCCAACCACAGTATGAGCTTTAGTGATATCTCAAACGCATTCACACAGAATGCGATCGAACCGGGTATCGTTACATTAATTGCGATACTGATCTTCATTGGTGCGATGGGTAAGTCGGGACAATTCCCACTCCATACCTGGTTACCTGATGCTATGGAAGGTCCGACGCCGATCAGTGCACTTATTCATGCAGCAACAATGGTTGCTGCTGGTGTATATTTGGTCGCGAGGACATTCCCTATCTTCGAAGCTTCCGCCACGGCAATGACCGTGGTTGCCATAGTCGGTGCTTTCACTGCATTGTTCGCCGCAACGATAGGTGTTGCACAGAATGACATTAAGCGTGTACTTGCCTATTCAACGGTAAGCCAGCTTGGTTATATGATGCTAGCGCTAGGCGTAGGTGCGTTATCCGCGGGAATGTTTCATCTATTCACGCATGCATTCTTCAAAGCATTGTTGTTCTTAGCAGCAGGTAGTGTCATTCATGCTGTTCACAAGCAGAACATGCAAGAGATGGGTGGTCTTGGCGTCAAGATGAAGATCACAGCTTGGACTTTTGCGATTGGCGCCCTTGCACTATCCGGGATATTCCCGTTTGCTGGATTCTGGTCTAAGGATGCAATACTCACAGAAGCCCTTCATCAGAATGTATGGTATTTCATTGTAGGATTGACTGCGGCTTTCTTTACAGCCTTCTATATGTCTAGACTATTCTTCCTTGTATTCGCGGGTAAGGCGCGAACACCGCATGAAGGTCATGAACCTCATGAGTCTCCTGCGGTAATGACCATTCCACTAATTATTCTCGCTATATTGGCCATCGGTGCTGGATTTGTATTCACACCATTCAATCCATGGTTTGGTGAATGGTTAACCGGGTCAGCTGAAGAGCATACAAATTGGACGGTTATTATTCTCTCCAATCTGGTCGGACTTCTAGGTATTGGACTTGGATATCTGATGTATATTCGCAGATCGGTTTCCAGTGACGTGATATCCTCACGTGCACCAGGATTATATCGTCTCGTTCATAACAAATATTATATGGATGAACTGTATCAATTGATTATTATCACGCCATTGAAGGGGCTAGGCTATGGGCTTCGCTTTTTCGATAATTATGTGATTGATGGTGTCGTTCGTTTATCTGCCACTTCAGCTTTATATGTAGGTCGACTAGGTGCAAGGATGCAGAATGGGCAGCTTCAAGCATATGGTGTTGCTTCCTTAGTCGGAATCGTTCTACTGATGATCATATTCGTAGGAAGGAGGTTCTGGAATGTTGGATAATCTTCCGATTCTCTCAATGATCATCTTCTCTCCCTTACTCGGTATTCTTATACTGATGTTCGTTCCGAAGGAGCAAGGGCGTTGGATCAAGATAGTAGGGATTTCAACTGCATTTATCCCACTTATACTAGCTGTATTCCTATATGCGGATTTCGACCACCAATCAGATGAGACATTGCAGTATACTGAGAATGTGGAGTGGATTAATGTACCCCTAAACCAGGATGGTGAAGTGTTAAGCAGCTTAAGCTCATATACACTTCAGTTTAACTATACGGTGGGAGCAGACGCATTATCATTAGTACTCATTCTTCTAACAGCGCTGGTATCAGCGATGGCTGCACTTGCCTCGCTTCATATTAAGAAACGTTGGAAAACGTACTATATACTCTTTCTATTACTATTAATGGGTATGTTGGGGGTGTTTAGCTCTAGGGATTTATTCCTCTTCTTCGTTTTCTTCGAGGTGACACTCGTTCCGATGTTCTTCTTAGTCGGAATCTGGGGCTTCAAGGAACGAGAGGGTGCTGCAACTAAATTCTTGATCTATAACGGTGTTGGATCAGCATTAATGCTGATCGCATTCTTAATCTTAGTTACAACAGCTGGATTTACACTCATACAGCCAGATCCTCAGCAGCTTCATGCCATGTACACTTCAGGCCTAGATCAGATAATGGCTAATCTAATTGACCCTTCTGCGTATGTGAATATAGGAGCTGAGATGCAACCGGGCTCAGGAGTGGACAATCCATTCTTCCTAAGCGAAGCCATGCGATGGTTCTTATTCATCCTGCTTGTTGTCGCCTTTGGGATCAAGCTGCCGATATTCCCTTTTCACACTTGGATGCTCAAGGTACATGCGGAGGCACCACCTGCCGTAGTAATGATCCATTCGGGTATCTTGCTTAAGATGGGTGCTTATGGATTAATTCGATATGGAGTCATGTTATTCCCAGAGCAAGCCAAGGAGTGGGCAATCGTACTCGCTTTACTTGGGGCTGTTAATATTATCTATGGTGCCGTGCTTGCATTCCGGCAAACGGATTTCCGGCTTGTTCTGGCTTACTCCAGCATAAGTCATATGGGAATCGTTCTATTCGGTATTGCAGCGTTCAATGTGATTGGTATGGAGGGTGCTATCTTCCAGATGGTATCCCATGGTCTGATCTCTGCTTTGATGTTCTTAATCGTTGGTAGCCTGCTTGAACGAACGGGAACGATGGAGCTATCGGAGTTAGGCGGGCTAGCCAAGTCCGTTCCATTCATAAGTGGAATCTTATTGGTCGCAGGTATGGCTTCATTAGGATTGCCTGGTTTATCTGGTTTTGTTAGTGAATTCCTAGCCTTTATTGGTCTGTTCGATACGATGCCAATTATTACAGTTGTGGGTACGCTTGGTATTATCCTAGCTGCTGTATATGTACTCAGAGCTGTTCTAAAAATTACCTTTGGACCAATAGCTGCCCAGTATGAGAACATGAAGGATGCCAGACTCAGTGAGGTCGTCCCAATGATTACTTTACTTGCCTTTATTGTACTGCTCGGAGTTTATCCATCTGTGCTCAGCGACCCGCTTAAGCATACGGTAGATCAGCTTATTCAGAATATCGCCGGAAGAATCGGAGGTTAAGCCCATGGATCAACTGCGTTTACAAGCTAGCGATTTATTATACTTGGCCCCTGAGCTTTCGCTCGTTATCTGTGCGATTGTTCTGACTTTGCTTGATTTAATCATGCCGAAGCAGGTAAGCCGCACAATACTCGGATGGCTAACCCTAGTGGGAATAGCTGCATCCATCATATTCGTTGTATTCCGTCTAGGAGACGATCCGATCAGCCTGCTTAATAATAGCTATCGAATTGACGACTTTGCGAATCTCTTCAAGCTTCTATTCTTAAGTGGAACAGGCCTTATCATCTTCATGAGCTTAGGCTCAGTGGACTCCAATGAGATTCCACACAAGGGTGAGCTATATTACTTATTACTACCAGCCGTATTAGGTGCAATGATCATGGTTTCTTCTGGTGATCTGATAACCATATTCGTTGGTCTGGAGCTGCTTAGCATAACCTCCTATATCCTCGTTGGGATGCGGAAGAAGAATCAGCAATCTAGCGAAGCAGCCTTCAAGTATATCGTACTTGGAAGTGTTGCTTCAGCATTGATCTTATATGGAATGTCATTCATATATGGAATGACCGGCTCGACGAATCTGGCCGAGATCGGTAGAGTGTTGAGTGAGAACTATGAGGCTTATCAAGCGATGATCTATCTAAGCTTCTTCTTAATCTTAGGTGGATTAGGCTTCAAGGTTGCTGCAGCGCCATTCCATCAGTGGGCTCCAGATGTATACCAGGGTGCCCCAATACCAGTTACTGCGTTCTTAGCCGCGGTATCCAAGGGAGCAGCAGTTGCCCTACTCTTCAGGATCGTATATCTAATCTACTATGGAGTGGGCAATCCAAATTCGATGCCGATTTCCGATGATATCTTTCTCGTCTTAGCCGTACTATCTGCAACAGCAATGATCGTAGGTAATCTAGTCGCTTTACGTCAACGGAACATAAAACGGTTATTAGCATACTCTGGTATAGCGAATGCTGGATACCTGCTCGTGCCAATTGCCGCACAGCTGTCTACGTTCCACCTGAACAATTTTTCAGAGCTGTACTATTTCATGGTTGCTTACTTTCTTATGAACATCGGGGCATTCGCCGTATTCACAGCGGTTAGCAAGGCCTCTGGGCATGAAGAAATGAGTGGCTTCGCAGGGCTCTATTACCGAGCTCCTTGGACAGCAGTTGCGATGGTCATATTCATCCTCTCCTTAGGTGGATTTCCAATCACTGGCGGATTCTTTGGTAAATTGTTTATCATGATTGGTGCATTGAATATGGATTTGATTTGGTTAGCGATCATCATGATCCTGACAAGCGTCATATCCTGGTATTATTATTTCGGTATCATTAAGCAGATGTTTATGCGATCAGCGAACACAGCTAAGGATTTGGTACTAACTGTTCCGCTCACGATTACAATATGGCTTTGTGTAGTGCTTACCGTTTTAATGGGTCTTTTCCCTCAATGGCTTATTAGAGAAGTTAATGATGTTTTCTCAGTTTTAGTTGACCTTGTTATAACTGGGATGTAATGTTACAAGATAAGATAATGGTCTGAACTATCTGTATGAACTAATAGTCAGGGGCACCACTACCATCGGCAGTGTGCTCCTTTCCTATTCATATGATTCATAAATAACATAAAAGGGTATGGATATTTATGATAAAATTGCGATTTCTAATCCATATATGTCTAGCTATTGTGCTTATCTCAACACCGTTTCTGGACACTTCCTCATCAATGGCTTCAGAGCCATTAGTTCAACGTGAAACCATCCCTGAACAGCTACCCCAATCAATGACGAATAATGATAAATGGATTGTAAAATGGAAAAGTGACGAGATCCATCCTGATTTCATTTCATCAAGCCATATTATTTCACATATCGAAAATCTTAAAATCTACATCGCGCGTCCCCAGTCCGAAGAGCATTTAACAGACTGGCTTCAGAGATGGAGTAACGAACCGGGTATTGAATATATACACTATAATGAATCCGTAGAATTACTTGCTATACCAAACGATGAGTTTTATAAATCACAAAGCTATCTGCAGCAGATTCACGCTCCAGAAGCATGGGACATCGCTAAAGAGAACACATCGATAACAATTGCAGTAGTGGATACTGGCGTTGATTTGCTTCATTCAGATTTGAAGGATAACCTTGTTGCAGGCACGAATCTAATTAAGCCAGGCGCTGTTCCGCAGGATGATCATGGACATGGTACGAGTGTAGTAGGTGTACTTGCTGCCACCGGTAATAATAGCGTGGGGATATCTGGATTAGCTTGGAAAGCTAAAATCATGCCAATCAAAGCGATCGAGGCAGATGGTCAAGGGAATGAAGATAAGCTAGGCGAAGGCATACTATACGCTGTAGATCACGGTGCTAAGATAATCGTACTATCGGTTGGACTACATCGCTATTCACCGTTCCTTCAGGAGGTGTCCGAATACGCTGAGTCCAAGGGAGTTCTATTGATCTCAGCCGTAGGTAATGAAGGCAAAGCGGTTAAGTATCCTGCTGCCTATCCAACTGTATTAGCCGTTGGTGGAGTTGGGCCGGATAATAAAGTCATGCTCGAATCCAACTACGGGTCAGAAATTGATCTTGTTGCCCCCTGGAAGGTGTATACAACGGCGCTAGGCGGTGGATATGAGTATAAGCAGGGTACCTCAATGGGAGCTCCTCAGGTTGCTGGGGCAGCTGCTTTGGTATGGAGTAAATACCCAACCTTGAAGCCCCATGAGGTTAGAAACCTCTTACAACAGACTGCGGAGGATATAGAGGATAAGGGATGGGATCCTTATTCTGGCTATGGATTGCTTCGTGTCGACCAAGCATTAATTAGCCCATATATCGTCGATATTTATGAACCGAATGGGAAGAGTGAAACAGCGCGACGATTGCCGCTTGATACGATGGTCATCGGATCACTGAATAAAGGTGCTGACCAAGATTGGTTCTATATGGATCCACCTTATAAAGGAAGCGTAGAGCTGACATTCAAGTATACTTCAACAGCCAATACAGGAAGTGTTGAGCTTACCCACTACAGCTCTAATCAAGACAAAGGGACCGTATACACTAGTATCAATGGCAAGAAAATCGTTATCCCAGTAACAAAATCAAGAAGTCGTATACAGATTAAATATACGGACCCCAATACAACGGTAGATGCACAATATAAAGTAATAACATCCTTTCAAATTTATAAGGATGCCTTTGAGGATAATGATCGACAATTTAAAGCATATACGGTGGCTGCTGAGCAACAAGCATTAACGGGAACCTTCCATCAGGTAAACGATCAAGATTGGTTCTCCATCCAAGTAGAAAGCCTAGGTACGCTGAGTGCATCCGTATTCCCAGATACCGTTCGAATGGATGTTGCGATCATGATTCAGAAGTCTGGCGAAAAGCCATATGTGGTTGATCGATTTGCCGAGGGCTTGGAAGAAACCATCACCTCCTACGAAGTGACGCCTGGGCGGTATTATATATTAGTAAGTAATGTTATTTCGGATCAAGCTTATCCGGTAAGAGGAGAATATGAACTGGAGATAGATTTCTCTCCTAAGCTGACGGACCCGAATGAGCCGAATGACAAGTACTTTGCCGCGACTGCAATGAGCTTCTCTACAGATTATAAAGGTCTAATCAGTACCACCTCTGATCTAGATTGGTTTACCTTCACGCTTCAACAGGATAGCGCCGTTCAGATGAGAGTGAGAGACCTACCGGATACTGTAGTTATGCTTATGACCTTAATTGATCAGAAACAGAATCAAATAGAAATTAATTTGAATACCGTTGGTGAGACGGGGCTTACACTCAAGAGAGTGCTTCCCAAAGGAACCTATTATATAAGATTGGGGTCAAGTCGAGCATTTCAGAACACTATGTATCGGTTTGATGTTCGCAGTGAGCCATTGATATCAGGCTTCCAAGATATCAAAGGACACTGGGCGCAGAAGAATATAACGGACCTAGTCAATCGATCCATGATAAGTGGTTATGGGGATTATACATTCAAACCGAATCGTTCAATAACACGTAGTGAAGCAATTGCGCTCATAGCTCAAGCTTTCAACTTGAAAGGGACTACGAATACCAGCTTTAAGGATTTGGCTAGTAAGCATTGGGCATATGGGTATATACGTACTGCTGTTGCTGCTGATATTGTTGAGGGTTATGAAGACAATACCTTCCGTCCAGATCAAGCGATTTCTCGAGCTGAGATGACCGTTATGATTGCTAAAGCATTGAAGCTGAAAGGAACGGAAGGGGCAACACCGTTTGCCGATATCAACCCGAATTATTGGGCTGCCCCATTCATTATCGAGATGAAAACGAAAGGATACATTTCTGGCTATAGGAATGGCACGTTTAAACCGAATGATAACGCCACTAGAGCAGAATTCGTAACGGTCCTGAAGGGTGCACTAGATCGTTAACGCTGGAGGTATGAATAATGGGTTTAACAGGATTATTAAACATCATGATTACAGTAATATGTATTTGGGTAGCTTGGTGGGCTATGCAGGGATTTCGATTTGACATATTCATGCGGAATCCCACAGGTCGCCGAGCCAAGGTGCTGATGATTATGATCTCTATAATTATGGGGTATTTGGTAGCTTCATTTATTATTGATTATTTGCAATGGTCACTTGTACTTAAACAGCTTTTCTGAGTATTATTATTCGAATAATTATGTTCGTGTTTGCAAAACATAATATTAAATTTCTACCCCTACGGTACGAAAAACAAATAACTTTACGAATGCTCTATAAGCAAAGCAAACTATTCCAGGCCACTAGCCAGATATTAGTCAGATTTTTTTTCAAATCAACAAGGTCAAATCACCAGTCAATTTTTTTGTTAATTTATTAATTAATTATTTCTAATTGAGCCTATCCATCATATTCCAGTAGATAAAGAAATTTAGGAGTGTTACACTTTTTCCATGAATTTGCTTTTGAACTTGTAATATATATAGATACGCGGAAGGGGACTACGATGAGCACAATTATCGTCCGCGGTGGACAACCATTAAAAGGTAAAGTGAAAATAAGTGGCGCGAAGAATGCAGTGCTTCCAATCATTGCTGCTTCTATACTTGCTGCATATGGTGAAAGTTGCATTATGGAGACACCACCCCTAGATGATGTGATTACAATAAGTCATGTATTAGCCTCTTTAGGTGCTATAGTAACCTTCGACCAAGAATGCATCCAGATTAATGCACAGAAGTTGATCTCATACGAGGCAGAATATGAGCATGTACGAAGAATGAGAGCTTCATTCCTCGTAATGGGCCCACTGTTAGCCAGAGTTGGGCAGGCCCGAATTGCGCTTCCAGGGGGATGTGCAATTGGTACTCGTCCAATTGATCAGCATCTGAAGGGCTTTGAAGCCATGGGGGCCACGATCGGATTGGGCCATGGGCATATTGAAGCCAAGGTGAACGGTCGTCTTAAGGGAGCAAAAATTTACCTCGACGTACCTAGCGTAGGGGCTACAGAGAATATTATGATGGCTGCGACCTTAGCTGTTGGTACGACAATCATCGAGAATGCTGCAGAAGAACCGGAAGTCGTTGACTTGGCAAATTATCTGAATGCGATGGGAGCAGTAGTGCGCGGCGCTGGAACAGGTGTTATACGTATTGAAGGCGTCGATCAGCTTCACGGTGCCACTCACACAGTAATCCCAGATCGCATCGAAGCTGGTACATATATGCTGGCAGCGGCGATTACTCGAGGTAATATCTACTTAGAAGGTGCAATGGGCGACCATCTACGTCCGATTATATCCAAGCTGCAAGAGATGGGAATTGAGATAACCGAGGATGAGAATGGTGTAGGTGTGAATGCACAATCCATGCCAATCCATGCCGTTGATGTCAAGACCCTTCCATATCCTGGATTTCCAACAGACATGCAAGCCCAGATGATGGCATTAATGCTCATATCAGAAGGCACAAGTCTAATCACAGAGACTGTCTTCGAAAATCGATTTATGCATGTTGACGAATTAAGAAAACTGAATGCAAAGATCAAGGTTGAAGGACGTACAGCAATCATAACTGGAGGAAAGATTCTATCAGGTGCCAAGATGTGCGCAACTGATTTGCGCGCTGGTGCTGCACTCATATTGGGAGCACTTGCTGCCGAGGGAAAGAGCGAGATCTCAGGTATTCATCATATCGAACGCGGCTACGTTGATATCTCAGGTAAGCTAAGAATGTTAGGCGCTCACATTCAACGTGCCTCATCTAAACCATCGAACAATATTCAACTCAAACCTGTGTCAACAGAAAAAGATGATTTTAAAATCGCACCTAATCTACCCACATGGGCTTAAATAGATAATAATGAGCAATCAGAGCAATCAGAGCAATCAGAGCAATTATAGTAATCATAATATTTTTTGTGGGAAAAAATGTATATAATGGCAACCATATATAAATAATTGTATCAATATACACTATTGTTTTCCTTGTGAGCTGTATCCCCTTCGCTCAGAAAGTAGTCAAACAATCCAACAAGCCCAACAAGCCCAACAATGAGCAACACCAATAAGTTCAAAACGGTTCTATATAAGCGTAAAGCACGCAATAAGCTTAAATCGCATAAAAAGCCTAAATTGCCCAACATTCATACTAACCAAATGCTTATCCTACAAGGCTAAGCAGATTTGGTTAGTATTTTTGTCTGGGTATATTTAAGGTAATAATTAATTTAGGCTGTGATAGAGCAAGCTTAACCTAGCAAAGTGCTTTGGATTGGTGTCTAGATGGATAGGTAAGAGAGCTTTATCAGTAATCACATCAATATCAATATGAAAATCACAATCACAACAAAATCACNNAAAATCACAATCACAACAAAATCACAATCACAACAAAATCACAATAAAATCACAATCACAACAAAATCAGTATGAACTACAAATTAAGTATCTGAAGGTGATTTCTTGGGTAAGTTTTTGGGGTACTCATGCAAAGTTGCGTCAGGTTATCAAATATCGATATGTTCTGCAGTGTAAGATTTGTACGATAACAAGCTTCATCGAGGTAGTTTTGGAGGTATCGGGAAGTGAGACCCTTGAATGTCTGAGTGAGTTGGGTCATGGTATGATCAATAATGTTCTTAATTGAACGGAATTTATAGAATTGCACGCGTTGAACTAACTTGACCCCTTTGGTACCTGCTTGTATATGATTTTCAGTGAAGTCTCTTATTGTAGAGTGGGATAAATGTTTAGACCTTGTATGACTTGAATTAACCAGTTTCATCTTAAGGATGACTGGTTGTTCGTGTTCATCTATTGTGGCAGCAATGAGGACAGGCTTCTCCTGTGGGTGAAGCACAGATGTAGAACGATGAGGAAGTTTACTACAGAAACCTAGTCCGCCAAGGATGGTGCCAGTAAGCAACTGCTCGTTATCAACCTTGCTTATTGCCCGTCGAATGGCATGTAACATAGCCCATGAAGTCTTGTAAGTAACGCCGATCTGAGTTTGAAGTTGAACTGCATTGATGCCAGATTCAGTTCGGGAAACGAGGAAGAAGGCAGTCAACCACTTAAGCAACGGAGTGCGGCTATTCTCCATGATAGTTCCTGCAGTTAGTGATGTCTGATGTTGACAAGATTTACATTGGTAGAGCGGCAGCTTACGAGAATCAATAACATAGGCGCGGTTATGGCAACAGCGAGGGCATTGGAAGCCGTTTGGCCATTTGGCATGGGTCAAATAAGCTACAGCATCCTCCTCCAGCGTAAATCGCTGCTGGAAATCTTGCCAATCAGCAATCTCTAGCTCGTTATGTTTAAAATGAACGAATTGATCTAATGCCATATCCCAATTACCCATAAGCACCTCCAACAACTAACAGAACGTTTGTTCTTCTTTTATTATACCGTACATACGTTCCATAATCAAGAGCATTGTAGGCATTGTAGGCATTGTAGGCGTTGTTGTGAAATTTCTTGCGGATAAAAATAAGAATTCTGAGTGAATGGAATACAGGTCAGAAGGGTTGAAATAGATAGGATTTTGGTTTGGGAAGGATGTGAAGGGTAGAGGTGTGAAGGGTATAGTTCTAATAATGATGGAAAGTGGGAAGAGTTTAAAGAGAAGGGTGGGGACAAGGTCATGAATGAAAAAGTTCAAAGTGAATGGTGAGATTGAAGGTGAGAGTGGAGAGGGATGAGAGTGAATTGAAGAGGGTTGAAGGTGAAAGTGGAGAGGGATGAGAGTGAATTGAAGAGGGTTGAAGGTGAAAGTGGAGAGGGTTGAAGATGAAAGTGGAGAGGGATGAGAGTGAATTGAAGAGGGTCGAAGATGAAAATGGAGAGATTGTGGACGAGGGATATTTGTGGGTGTATTTTTTATGTGGTATTGCACTGAACGTTCTATCGACTGAACCTCCCTCATAGACTTTGGTATTGAGAGATTTAGTAGGAGTAAAACACTTCGGAGGATAATGAGATGAATAGAAGACGGTGGCTGAAACGGTTAAGTAATAGGCTGAATGAAGGGGTTAGAGTTCTTGCTCGACATCCAATGATAATGATAGTTTCAGTTTGGATTATGACGTTACTAATTGCGGTTACTGTAATTCCTTTTATCGTGGTTAATCATCAGCCCCAATCAAACGTGAATAATAGGGAACAGAAGGGTGCAACCGGGGTTAGTGAGGTTAATAGCACGGAAGAGGTGCCGCTGAAGGTTGCAGTTTATTTGACGAATGAGAAGCGGGTTGAAGAGGTTCCATTAGAGCAATATATTCGTGGAGTGCTCGCTGCGGAGATGCCAATAGAGTTCGAGCTGGAGGCATTGAAGGCGCAGGCAATCGCTGCTAGAACGTATATTATCAGACGTTATGTTGAGAAGGATTTCAGTAATGTGCCTGTCGAAGGAGCGTGGGTGACCGACACTGTTAATCATCAAGTATACTTATCTATGGAGAAGATAGAGAAGAAGTGGAATAAGAGTCCGGAGCAAGCCGCTAATCTGAAGAAGCTTAATCAGGCTGTGGAGGAGACTAAAGGGCTTGTAATAACTTATAGCGGTTATCCTATATTAGCATCGTTCTTCTCAACTAGTAATGGTTATACCGAGAATTCGGAGGATTATTGGACATCTGCTCTACCTTACTTACGTAGTGTAGCCAGTCCGTGGGAGGAAGAGCTGTCACCCAAATTTAAGACAACGAAAACGTATTCAACTGATGAAGTGATAAAGAAGCTGAATTTAGAAGCAATTCCAGCGCATGCAAAGCTACCAATGAAGGTAATCGAGCGGTCAGATGGAAACCGAATTAAACAGATCCAGATTGGTAGCAAGGTGCTGAGTGGTCGTGAAGTTAGAGAGCAGCTGGATCTAGGCTCAACACAATTTACATGGCGATCAACGGGCGATACGATTCAATTCACAATTTTTGGCAGCGGGCATGGGGTTGGGATGAGTCAATGGGGTGCGCAGGGAATGGCGATAGAAGGCAGAAAGGCGCAGGACATTATCGTACATTACTATAAAGGAGTTAGCATAGAGAAGATTCATAGTTTGGAATCTATTCTATAATTCATTGGTTCATCTCATTAGGTATAAAAGATTCCGATCTGGCAACAATGTTTAATGAGGTGATCTACAATGAATGAGAATAAAGGTAAGGAATCCCGTCAATCGACTCCTAAAACTAGCATAGGAGCAGAAGTCGTTCAAACTTCCAATTGGAAGAGATGGCTTGCGAAGAAGTGGGCATTCCCGGCAATGTACATGGCGGCTGCGGCTATCATTCTAGCATTAATGTGGGTCATTCAGGACTCGGGTAAAACCGCCCTGGATGCAAACGATCTAGCGATCGACACGGAATTGCAGAGTGAAATGGTAGTGGGAGAGGGGAATAACCCTGAGGCTCTACCCGTCACAATCGAGGCTGAGAAGATGCAATGGCCTGTGCAGGATCGTAATCAAGTAGAAGTCATCATGCCATTCTATGAGGCAGATGCAAGCAATGAAGAGAAGCAAGCGGCGATTATCGAGCAAGAGGACACCCTAATCCCAAGTATGGGAATCGCGTTATCTAGGCAGGATGGGGAAACCTTTGATGTTCTAGCTGCAATGAGTGGTACGGTGACCCGCGCTGGAAATGTACCGTTGGTGGGAAATCTAGTAGAGATCACACACGACAATGGACTAGTAACGGTGTATTACAGTTTAACGGAGACAGCAGTTACCAAAGGTAGTGAGGTCAATCAGGGCGATGTGATTGCGAAGGCCGGCAGGAATGAGATTGAGAAAAATCTCGGTGTTCATGTCCACTTTGAAGTCGTTAGTGAGGGCGAGCCTGTAAATCCAGAAACCTTCATTGCTTCAAGCGTGCAGTAGTATTAAACGTAAGTGTAGTATCAATATGCAAGTGCTTGATGGTAATAACAAGCAATGAATGGATTATTATGGACTCGGAGTATCAGCGCTGGAAGCGCGGTACTCCGATTTTTTTGTGCAATTATTATTATAATTAAGCTTGTCACAAATGGAAACAAAGAATATATAGCCCTTCCACTCATATAATGTACCAAACTATCTCGAGCTTAAGGGAGGCGAGGGGCGTGCACGATTACATCAAGGAGCGTACTATTCGAATCGGCCGATGTGTGGTGGAGACGCGGAATACGGTTCGCACCATTGCAAAAGAGTTTGGTGTTTCGAAGAGCACGGTTCACAAGGACTTAACGGAACGATTGCCCGAAATCAACCCAGATCTTGCTAATCAAGTGAAGACGATATTGGAGTATCACAAATCGGTAAGGCATCTCAGGGGAGGAGAAGCCACGAAAATCAAATACAAAAAATCACGCCAGAAAAAATCGGAGCCATTAGTCACTGTAAGAATGTAGCACCCAATCGACAATGCTCATCCATCGGCAAAAAAAATTGTCGAAATTAGAGGAATTTAGTTAAGACATAGCGAATGTAAGTTAAAAATTACATGATGATATATCACCGATGTTTCTCTAATGGATTGGGCAATCGGTTTGGGAGGAAGAAGAGCATGTTTAGTAAGGATATAGGAATCGATCTAGGTACAGCCAATGTACTTATACATGTAAAAGGTCGAGGCGTTGTTCTGAATGAACCATCTGTGGTCGCGATTCAAAGTGACACAAAGCGGGTATTAGAGGTCGGAGAAGAAGCGCGTCGCATGGTTGGGCGTACACCTGGCAATATTATTGCCATTCGACCATTACGAGATGGAGTTATTGCTGATTTTGAAATTACTGAGATTATGCTCAAGCACTTTATCACCAAGGTTGGCGGAAGAAAGTGGTACAGTCACCCCCGTATATTAATCTGTGCTCCGACGAACATTACGTCTGTTGAACAGAAGGCAATTCGAGAAGCAGCCGAGCGATGTGGCGCAAAGGAAGTCTTCCTCGAGGAGGAGCCTAAGGCTGCGGCGATAGGCGCTGGGATGGATATTTATCAGCCGAGCGGTAATATGGTAGTGGATATTGGAGGAGGCACGACCGATGTAGCCGTCTTATCGATGGGCGACATTGTGACGGCCTCTTCCATTAAAGTTGCTGGAGATCGATTCGATTCTTCTATCATGAAGTATATTAAGGACAAGTATAAGCTGCTCATCGGTGAGCGGACAGCTGAGGATATTAAGCTAAAGATCGGTACTGTTTATCACGGTAGAAGTGAAGAGATGGACATTCGTGGTCGTGATATGGTCTCGGGATTACCGCAAACTTTAACGATACACTCCAATGAGGTTCGTGAAGCAGTGTGGGATCCGATTCTGGCGATTGTTGCCGCAGCTAAAGCTGTGCTAGAGCGAACACCTCCAGAATTATCCGCGGATATCATTGATCGGGGAGTAATTCTTACAGGTGGAGGCGCAATGCTGCATGGGCTAGACCAGCTTATGGCTGACGAGCTCAAGGTGCCTGTATTAATTGCTGAAGACCCTATGCATTGTGTAGTTAAGGGAACAGGTATTATGCTAGATAACTTGGATAAGGTCTCCAAGCGTAATCTTTATTAATAATTAGGCAATTGTTGCCGATATAGATATATGTGTATGTGAATGAGAATGAAAGTGTAAGTGTAAGTGTAAGGTGAATGATTGATGTGGATTTTCGAAGATAGGTGGTGTACGCCCGGTGCTTAGAGGTTTATACTCGGCAACGTCTGGTCTTATTGCTCAGCAACGTAAGCATGATTCAGCAACCAACAACATAACGAATCTGAATACGCCTGGCTTTAAGCAGGTGAATGTGGTGACACGATCTTTTCCAGAGATGCTTATATCCTTAGTGCGTGGTAGCTCTGACCAATCGACGAGCGTGATCGGAAGCGTTAATGGCGGTGTGTTCGCAGAGGAGGGCTTGGCTTCATTCCTACAAGGCGACATTATGCCAACCGATAACCCTACAGATATTGCGATCCTATCGAATATTCAAGTTCCCGGTCTGCAGTTCGATGCATCCGGCAAGGCGTTGAATGACCAAGGTGAGCTCGTATTCCAGCCCCAAGCTTTCTTCACTGTTGAGAATGCCGAAGGCGAGGAACGGTACACCCGTGATGGTAAATTCTCGGTTAATGAGGATGGCGAATGGGTAACTCCTACCGGTCATCGATTATTAAGTGCGGATGGGCAACCATTAGTTATCAATAGTTTATCGGGGAATATTCAGATCTCGCCGAATGGGCGGATCTTTGATACAGTTACAGGACAACAGCTACTAGCTGCGGATGGGGTCACACCCTTATCGATCCGTATATCGGTTATTGAGAATCCACATGAGCTAATTCGCGAGGGTGACGGGAATTATCGGATTGATCCGAACGCGGAACCAGCCCGATTGCTGGGTATAGATGACACTGTGGAGTTGCTGCAGGGCTACATGGAAAGGTCCAATGTGGACGCTACTGCACAGATGGTTGATATGATGTCAGCTTTACGTGCATATGAGGCGAATCAGAAGGTTGTTCAATTCTATGATCGCAATATGGACAAGGCTGTGAATGAGATAGGTAGGATTTAGGTTTTGAGATTTTGGATATAGGATATAGGATTTAGTGAATAACCGTTTGATTAGGGGGAGATCACCATGAACCATTCCATGATTAGTGCAAGTGCATCTATGAACGGACTTCTGCAGAAGCTAGATGTCATTGCCAATAATATGGCTAACCAGAATACGGATGGCTACAAGCGCAAGGAAGCCTCGTTTGAGGATTTGCTGACCACAATCAAGCAGCAGCATGCAAGCCAGCAGCTGACAGGAAGACAGTCTCCTCTTGGATTCACAATGGGATCTGGTGCTAGACTCAGTCAGATTCAGATCAACATGTCTCAAGGTGTGCTGAAGACGACTGAGAACCCGTACGATCTAGCGATTGAAGGTGACGCGCTATTCGAGATTGGTCTGCGTACAACGGATGCAGACGGCAATGAGATTACGCGACCCGCCTGGACGCGTAATGGAGCACTTCGTGTAGCGCTTATCGAGGGCGATAACCAGAACAGCATGCTCACCATAGCTGATGGAAGCCCATTAATAGGCGTAGACAACCAACCCATTCTCGTCCCGAATGGTCGTCAAATTAATATTGATCAGCAAGGAAATATTATCGCTATTGAGGCGAACAATCCCCAAGGAGCAGCAGAGATAGTGGGCCGAATCAAGATTGTTCGTGCCACACGTCCACAATTGCTCGAATCACGTGGAGATCATTTATATGTCCTGCCCGATGCCTTATCTGAACCGGGACAGGTTGAGCTAGTAATGGCGCAGCTCGATCTCATGCAATACGAGGAAGGTAGTGCACCCGTTCGAATTAGACAAGGCTTTCTAGAAGGGTCTAATGTGGATTTTGCAGCAGAGATGGCTGAGCTTATACAGGTACAACGAGCATTTCAATTAAATGCAAGAGCGCTCACATCCGCAGATACAATGATGAATTTGGCCAATACATTAAGAGGTTAGGAGATATAACGCATGGCGAATCAAACAACACAAAAACCAGCGAGATGGGTCATGCCAACATGGTTACGAATCATTCTGAGCATAGCCCGCTTTCTTCTAATTCCTGCCCTTTGCTTAGTTGCATTATTCATTGGATTAACGATTGGATATGCGACTATCGGTGGTGGCGAGGCTTCAGCAGTATTTAAAATTGAAACATGGAAGCACTTATATGACTTAGTCTTCGCTGAATAGGCTCCTTCCTTGCGGAAGGAGTTTTATTTTTGCAAACCAGAAGGTATAATAAGCTAGGAAAGTTTTCCTTTGGGGGAGTCGATATCCGTTGAACGTGCCGAACATGCTAACCATGTTTAGATTCGTATTGATACCGGTCTATATTATTGTGTTCGTTAATGGGTATACAATCTCCGCATTCTTGATTGTGCTATTAGCGGGGCTAACGGATGTATTAGATGGTTACATCGCACGCACGCATGGGTTGGTGACTCCTCTAGGTGAGATGCTGGATCCACTTGCGGACAAGAGTATGATGATCGTGGTCATTCTATCTCTTCTCATATCGGGATTCATCCCATGGTATGCAGCAGCTGCCTTCTTCATTCGGGATATTGGGATGATCATAGGCTCAGCTATCTTCCACTTCCGTGGGAAGAAGACCGTTCCGGCTAACACGATGGGCAAACTAACAACAATCCTCTACTACATCGCAATACTTCTCATTGTGTTCGAAATCGAATATGCGATTCATTATCTATGGTTTGTGATCGCATTCTCATTCATCACCTCAGCCATTTACATTGCCAAATTTAAAGCCTTAAACAGTGACAGCTAAGCTAATTGTGGAAAGATGATATGTGAATGGCGATATGTGGAATAGTGTGAATGGTGAATGGTGTGAAAGGTGATATGTGAAATAAAGTGAATGGTGATATGTGAATGGTGAATTGTAAAAATGATGAAAAAGCATATTCATAAGCGGACGGACACCAATGAATATGCTCCCTTATCTCAACCCGCACTTCTGCAGAAGTGAAGGGACATCCTTATCATGGGTGTTTCTTCGATTGTTTATTCATGTCACTTAATCTAAGAATGAAAAAGGAGATATCGCATATGTTAG
The DNA here is from genome assembly GCA_002383285.1 of Caryophanales bacterium UBA4100. Lineage (GTDB taxonomy): Bacteria > Bacillota > Bacilli > Paenibacillales > UBA4045 > UBA4045. The sequence goes on along the minus strand of DFXU01000080.1, from coordinate 552 downwards.
ATATACAACAAATTCAGGCTATTATTCCACATCGTTACCCGTTCTTGTTAATTGATCGTATTCTGGAGGTAGAGGAGGGTGTGCGTGCTGTAGGGATTAAGAATGTGTCGATGAATGAGCCTTTCTTTGCCGGACACTTCCCGGAGTTTCCAGTTATGCCTGGAGTTCTAATCGTAGAAGCACTAGCGCAGGTCGGTACTGTAGCCATGCTGATGGTGGAAGCCAATCGAGGCAAGCTGGGCTTCTTTGCAGGTATTGATGAGTTTCGCTTCCGCGGTCAGGTGGTACCTGGCGATACCCTCCATCTTGAGGTCGTCATCACACGTATGAAGGGCTCGATTGGTAAGGGACAGGCTACAGCGAAGGTTGGCGATAAAGTCGTGGCCGAGGGCGGCCTTATGTTTGCTTTGTCAGATCCGAAGAAGTAATTGAGTTTTTAAGCAACATTCAAGCAGAGGCTGAGCTAATATAAAAAAAGAGAAGAGGAGTGGAATTATGAGTAGTAGTAGTGCTGTTGAAAGATATAAGCAATGGTTGACAGATCCATGGATA
>DFXU01000092.1 GCA_002383285.1 Caryophanales bacterium UBA4100 | reverse complement strand
AGAAAAATCTTGGTCCTTCTGGGGTCACCGTCGTAATCGCACGTGAGAGTGTACTACAAGATTCTTCGAAGAATGCTCCAACTATGCTTCGTTATCATACGCATGTGGAGAACAATTCTCTATATAATACACCTCCAGCCTATTCTGTTTATATGGTGAAATTAGTACTGGAATGGATTAAGGAAAAAGGTGGGCTTCAAGCTATTGAGCAGAATAATAAGGAGAAGACAAGCCTTATCTATAACACTATTGATCAGAGTGGTGGTTTTTACCAAGGAGTAGCTGCTCTTGATGATCGCTCACTGATGAATATTACTTTCCGTATGGCTGATGAAAGCTTAGAGAAGCAATTCATTAAGGAATCTGAGGGTCAAGGCTTTATTGGTCTAAAGGGTCATCGTAGTGTAGGCGGTTTACGGGCCTCCACGTATAATGCGGTTCCATATGAGAGCTGCAGTGCTCTACAGCAATTCATGGTAGACTTTCAGCGTAGAAATGGGTAGTGAGCGAATATTAGGCAAGTAGACGCTTCGGAGCAATCCGAGGCTTCTTTTTTGCAGAGGAAGAAGGGGTAATGTGGCATTTCATATCGTTCTTGTAGAGCCTGAGATTCCAGCGAACACAGGTAATATAGCTCGTACCTGTGCAGCTACTGGAGCAGTCCTACATTTGGTTCACCCGCTGGGGTTTAACACGGATGATAAGACATTGAAGCGGGCAGGTCTAGATTATTGGCATGCAGTAAGCATCGAATATCATGATTCGTTCGAACAGTTATTGGATAAATACAAGGAGCAACGTTTCTTGTACGCAACAACAAAGGCAAATAAATCCTATCATGAGGTTCAATATGCGGATAACGATTTTCTCGTCTTCGGCAAAGAGACAGCGGGCCTCCCGCCATCCATACTAGAGAGCAATCCAGATCACCTGATTCGAATCCCTATGACAGACAAGGTTCGCTCTATGAACCTCTCGAATTGTGCAGCTGTCGTTCTATTCGAAGCATTGAGGCAAACTGGGTTTCCAAACATTCACTAATACGAAATATGTTGGTGATGTGTGACATAATTATGATGTTTCAAAAAATAAAAGCAGCTTAGAAGGAATTATGTCGAAGATAGCGAAATATAAAACTGACAACATAATACACCATAGACAGGTAGAATGAGGTGAATCGGATGAAACCAGTAGGAATTGTAAGAAAGGTTGATCAACTAGGACGAATAGTATTGCCCAAATCCCTTCGTAAGAGATACTTTATGAATGAAGGCGATCCGGTCGAGATATTAGTGCAAGGTGATCATATCATTCTTGAGCGCTATAAGCCCAAATGTGTTTTTTGCTCTAATCAAGAAAACGTGATTGAGTACAATAGTCGCTACATATGTAATGATTGCTTAAATGAGATGAAACAAGCTTCACACTAGCGAGCACGGCATAATTAACATAACTAAAAAACCTTATCTCATAACGAGATAAGGTTTTTTTGGCATATCAGGAATTTATCAGATTCTCATGATTATCTAATATGCTTCCCTGTCATGATGAGGTATAAATATTAGAGACCACTGGTCTTGTCTTCATTATAGGAAGACGTAACAATAAATCCTACCATCATAACAGTGACAGTAACTATCAGAAAAAATGCAGCAGACATTTACCAACACCTCCATTTTCTTTATTATAACGAAAAGATCAACGTAACACAATGATTGCAAGCTTCTTCGAAGGGTATGCTAAGTTCATGCGTGAGCAGATTAGAATTGAAAAAAGGGAGGCAGTAATCATGCAATCAGATGCCATAATTATTGGTGGGGGAATAGCTGGGTTGCAGGCCGCAATACAGTTAGGACGGTACATGCATAAGGTAATTGTAGTGGATAGCGGCTATGGTCGATCACTTCTGTGTAAGAGCTATCAGAATATAATCGGTTGGCCAGATGGCGTATCAGGCTTAACCCTACGAACTACAGGTCGACTTCAGGCGGAGAAGCTGGGTGTGACCTTTGTGGAGGACGAAGTTGTTAGTGTAAAGCGCCAGAATGAAGGATTTCAAGCTTTATTAAGGGAGCATCAACCAATTCAGGGCACACTTGTGTTGTTAGCTACTGGTGTGATGGATCGATTTCCCCCATTACCTGGATTAATTGAATGCTTCGGGTTAAGTGTATACGTTTGCCCAGATTGTGATGGATTCGAGGTTAAAGACCGTCATACCATTGTAATCGGATCTGGTGATACTGGTGCGAATATGGCTATCGCATTAACCTATTGGTCTAATCGTATTACTTTTGTAAATCATGAACTTAAACCAATTAGTAATAAGCTAAAGTTGCAATTAACGGAATTAGATATAACCTTAGTCGAAGAGGAGATCAGAAGAGTTGTAACTTCTGGTGTTGGGCAGTTTGCTGGAGTTGAGCTTGTATCAGGTACAATAATTGGAGGGGAGCGGGCGTTTATCGCATTTGGCGGGAATGAGGTTCGTTCAGATCTAGCCAGTCAGTTAGGAGCTGAGCGTCTTGAGAATGGGCATATCATGACTGACCCACGAACGAAGATGACTTCCGTATCTCATCTATGGGCAGCGGGCGACATTGGTGTTCATTCAGAAATGCTATCAGTAGCGATGGCAGAAGGAACCTTGTCCGCTGTATGGATGCATAAAGCTCTAGTAAAGCTTGGACGCAAGGTGATGAGCGAGGCAGGAGCTAGGAATTAAACTAAGAGGTCTGTACAACATGGGCGTATTCGATCAGAGCCTGCACGCCTACAGCAGTCAGCGTATACTTCCCTCTAGAAATTCGTTCAAACCAACCATAATAGTTGTGCTGCAGCATCAGGGCTACCGTAGGATCATTCAGATGCTCTCTAAGCTCACGAACGGTCATACTCTCTTGTTGCGACAGCACAACAACACAACGTAAGGCGCGCTCTCTATAAGCCGTTATCAGCTTCCTTCGATTACTCCCTCCCACATTATAGTCACCACTTCTTTGCTCAAATTCTTTTTGAATTTTTTGACTCCGCTTTGTTGCTTTAGTTCGGGTAAGAGCTGGGCTTGGAAGACAGAGAAGGTCGACTGCTGGCTTCTTGCTTTTATAGAATTGGATACCGATAAGTCCTACATTTAATTTCTTACATAATTGAACAGCATCTTTCCACGAGAAATAAGACCCGAGCTTTTTGCGAGGGTTATATTCGATAGCAACATAAACGAATTCAGAAAGCTTCTGACGTTCTATAGCTTGGAATATTAATTGGAGATTAAACGTTTTTTTTAATTCGACAATGATATATGAGTTCTCTCCAGGAATCATTGCAACCAAATCACAGTTCTTAATTTCACTCTTTACTTCATAGCCTTGACTCTCAAAGTAGTTTTTAACAGGTGCATATAGCTCTGTTTCATGCTTGATGGCCAAGTTATTCTCTCCCTCTTAGCTGAATTACGGAATATTATATCATAAGGATACAATGATTTATCGGAAACTTATCCCTTATTGCCGCATAGGTATTAGTATATTTGAGTTATTACTTTACAGAGGAATTGCACGCTTGTCTATATACGAGGAAAGCGGGTGAGAAGAACATTATGGATCTATTCAGTCGGATTACGGAACATCGGACAGGAGAGGAAGGCTTAGCCTGGTCAGGGACATTCCGGGAATATATTCAGCTATTGCGAGTGCAGCCACATCTAGCCATGACTTCCCATGCAAGGGTGTATGAGATGATTCGTACCGCTGGTGTTGAAGAGAGGAATGGCATTAAGCAATACCGTTTTTTTGAGAATGATTTGTTCGGAATGGATCGAACGCTGGAGAAGCTAGTTGAGGAATACTTTCATTCTGCGGCTCGAAGACTAGACGTACGCAAGCGGATTCTTCTACTCATGGGACCTGTTAGTGGAGGCAAGTCAACCATTGTAACATTAATTAAGCGAGGGATGGAAAAATTCTCGCGTTCGAATGAAGGTGCGGTACATGCAATAAAGGGCTGTCCGATGCATGAAGAGCCACTACATCTTATACCGAATGACCTTAGACATGAATTTGAGAATGAACTAGGGGTGAAAATCGAGGGCTACTTATGTCCATCTTGTCAGATGAGACTGGAGACAGAGTTTGGTGGGAGAATCGAGGACTTTCCAGTTGAGCGCGTATTCTTGTCTGAGGAGAAACGGGTTGGTATCGGAACATTCAGTCCATCCGATCCGAAATCTCAAGATATTGCTGATTTAACAGGAAGTATCGATTTCTCAACCATTACCGAGTATGGTTCAGAGTCTGATCCTCGTGCATATCGCTTCGATGGAGAATTGAATAAAGCGAATCGAGGGGTTATGGAGTTTCAAGAATTGCTCAAGTGTGATGAGAAATTTCTCTGGAACTTACTATCCTTAACACAAGAAGGGAATTTCAAAGCAGGTCGTTTCGCTCTTATATCAGCTGATGAAGTCATTATTGCACATACCAATGAAGCGGAATATCGTTCTTTCATAAGTAATAAGAAGAATGAGGCTTTGCAGTCCAGAATGGTTGTTATGCCAGTACCTTATAATCTAAGGGTAACCGCAGAAGAGAAAATTTATGAAAAACTAGTTAATCAGAGTGATATGCACCATATTCATAGTGCGCCTCATGCCATGAAAACTGCAGCAATGTTCTCCATCTTAACGCGCTTGAAGGAGTCTAAGAAGCAAGGAGTCGACCTCATCAAGAAGATGCGTTTGTATGATGGTGAAGAAGTCGAAGGCTTCAAGGAAGCGGATCTTAAGGAGCTTCAGACGGAGTATCTTGAGGAGGGTATGTCAGGTATCGATCCACGTTACGTGATTAATAGGATTTCAAGCGCTTTAATTCGACATGATCTTCAATGTATTAATGCGCTTGATGTACTTAGAGCACTGAAGGATGGTCTTGATCAGCATTCCTCCATTACGAAGGAAGAGCGGGAACGATATCTGAACTTTATCTCGATTGCACGTAAGGAGTATGATGAGCTTGCGAAGAAGGAAGTTCAGAAGGCGTTTGTCTACTCCTATGAGGAGTCTGCCAAGACACTGTTTGACAATTACCTAGATAATATTGAGGCATTCTGTAATTGGGCCAAAATCCGCGACCCATTAACAGGCGAAGAGATGGAACCAGATGAGCGCTTAATGCGCTCAATAGAAGAGCAGATAGGGATATCTGATAATGCTAAGAAAGCATTCCGGGAGGAGATATTAATTCGGATGTCTTCATTCTCTCGCAAGGGTAAGAAATTCAGCTTCGATACACACGATCGATTACGTGAAGCAATTGAGAAGAAGCTGTTCGCTGATATGAAGGATATTGTCAAGATCACAACGTCTACGAAGACACCCGATGAGTTACAGCTGAAACGAATTAATGAAGTATCTAGAAGATTGATTGATGAGCACCAATATTGCTCTGTATGCGCGAATGAGTTACTTAGATACGTAGGAAGCTTATTGAATCGATAGCGAATAGTGCCGAAGAACGAATCGTCGTGGCTTGACGATTCGTTCTTCGGTTTATCCGGAATGACAATAAAAAGAATTATCCCTCATATCAGGATAATTCTTTTTTATGTATAATGATCAACATTAGGATGAATATACATACAAGGAGAAGGGCGTACATCATGTTTAAAAACTGGAAAACAATATTACTTCTCGCAATACCTTCTATCTTCTCATTCGCAACAATGACTGTTACGGGAACGATCAATCTTATCGTTGTTGGTCAATTAGGTGCAACAATTATTGCTATTGTTGGGGTATCGAACATCATTATGTATAATGGTTGGGCGTTGTTCTCCGGTATTGGTCATACCGTAAATTATCTTGTAGCCCAAAGCTATGGGGCTGGAGAATATCGGCGGGCTGTGGAAAGAACCTATCTAGCGTTATATGTCTGTTTAGGTGTAGCGCTTATTGTCAGTATGGCGGGGACCTTTGGAAGCGGTTTTTTCCTACAGGTAATTACTGGGATGAGCGATATAGCTGAGACGGGTGAAGATTATGTGCGTTTGCGCTTTTATGCGATGGCATTCGGTATATTTAGCTTCGTATTCCATGGGTTTTTCCGTGGAATTGGGGATACACGAACGCCAGCTTATCTCACACTCATATCTAGTGTGATCATGGTTTTTCTAACCTATTCATTAACCTATGGTAAATATGGATTACCAGAGCTGGGCCTTGAAGGAGCAGGCTGGGCATTCCTAGCAGGTGAAGGAGTTGGGTTCCTTGGCTGTGTGTATGTGTTCTTCATTCGATTGAATAAGAGCTTTCATACTCGTATACGAGTGACATTCCGACGTGACGAATCAAAGCTAATTCTTCTTGAGAGCGGAAAGCTAGGTATACAGGAGTTTGCTCTTAGCATCTCGATGTTTATATTTACAATGTTCGTAGCTAGATTAGGACAGAACGCTCTGGCGGCTAATGAAATTGCACTTAATGTTATGTCCTTCGGCTTCATGCCTGCCTTTGCCTTTGGTGCAACAGCAACGATACTGGTAGGACAACAAGTTGGCAAGGGAAATCCGCTTATGGGTCGACGAATGGGAACAGAAACCGCGGTGCTTGGAAGTATAATGCTCATAACTATTGGGATTATTGAATTCTTCTTTGCAGAGCCGATAGCAAGATTATTCAGTCCTGACCCCGAAATTTTCCAGCTGGTGACTCGATTGATTATGATATCTGCATTCTTACAGCTGTTTGATGGCTTTCTCAATTTCTATGCTGGTGGATTAAGAGGCATTGGCGATACAACTTTCTTGATGAGAACTTCATTCTTCTTTGGGGTAATCATCTTTATTCCTTTATCCTATGTTCTAATCTTCGTATTTGATTTAGGAAGTGTTGGAGCATGGTTATCCTTATACACATTCCTTACTTTATTCGCTCTGTCTGTAATGATTCGATTCTATCGAACAGATTGGCTAAGTGTAAGATATAAAGAATGATTCAAATTCTCCGAGTGTAATCTTTTAACATGTAAGCCGAGAAGAGTAAGATCACAATCTCAGGATAAACTAAGAGCATCTTACTCATAGAGGGGTGCTTTTTTTATGTACCATTTCAAGGTCAATCCAGTGTTACAACGATGTGTCATTAACTGTATTGCAGTGGTTTTATTAGTTGCCTGCCTGCTACCCACACAATCTAACGCCTTTGGTAAAGGTGCCCAAGGGCCAGATGTGTTTGCTCTGCAAGGGATGATGAAATCACTTGGATTCTATGCAGGAAGCATCGATGGTAAGTATGGAGCTCAGTCCGAACAGGGAGTAAAAATTTTTCAACGTAAATATGGTCTGCCGATCACAGGAGCTGTCGATAGCAAGACCTTGGAATCCATTCTATGGGCCTACGCACAGCTCAAAGTTGCTAAGGACAATATACAGACTGTACCATCAAAGCCTCCTGCTTCGAGCGCACTCAATTCAGATGAGCTGCTGCTATTAAAGCTGGTCAATCAAGAGAGAGTAAGTAGAAAATTAGCTTTGCTGACAATCGATGTACAGCTTTCTAATGTAGCCGAAGCGAAGAGTCGGGATATGGCTGATAATCAATATTTCTCACATCAATCACCCACCTACGGCTCTCCCTTCGAGATGATGAAGCAATTCGGCATTACTTATCGAACAGCAGGTGAGAATATTGCTTGCAATCAAACTGTGGAAGCAGCGCATAAAGCATTAATGGAATCCACTGGGCATAGGGAGAATATTCTAGGCACACAGTTTACTCACATTGGTATCGGAATTGTGAATGGTGGACAATGCGGCAAGATGCTCACTCAACAATTTATTGGTAAATAATGAACAGTATGAAATGGCTGTAAACCAACAATCCTAATAACGGAATATAGACTATAGCGCAAATTGGAGGATGGTGTAGAAGTGGTTAAAAAGGGCATGAAAACTACAGTGGTTGTTGTTGGATTAGCTATCGCTTTAACAGGCTGTATGACTGATAATACGCAACAGGGCGCCGAGACAGAAGGCAATGGTATGAGGCAGCAGGGCGCTGGTACAGAAGGCAATGGCATGAGGCAGCAAGGCGCAGCCATAAATCGTGGTGGAGTAAGTAATCAAGGCTGGGATAATTCTCGCAACAATAACTTTGCACCAGCACATAGGAATACTCGAATGGAAATTAGTAATAAAGTTGCCGATTCCATAACTGCTATGGATGAGGTGGATTCAGCAACTGTATTGCTTACAGATCAGAATGCTTATGTAGCAGTCTTACTGGACAATGGTAATGGTTATGGTGCTTCTAATTTAGGACGGAATGTTGGTAAAACAAATTCAGTTAATCCTGGAACTAATCGGCGATCTAATGCCATGGGGAACAATGCTACTAGGGACCGTATGGGCCGACAAGGAGCGGGGCAGGGTGATGAGGGCATAACTGAACAGCTTAAGTCAGATATTGCTCAGAAGGTTAAATCCGTACATCCTAATGTTGAGAATGTGTATGTTTCAACTAACCCAGATTTTGTAGGTAGAATGCGCGGTTATGGCGAACGATTCCAGAATGGACAGCCTATCCAAGGAATGATTATTGAATTTAATACGCTAGTACAGCGTTTATTTCCAACAGCAGAATAGCCCATTTTGCAACAAACAAATCACCAATGTACATTCCCCTTCATAGTATGAATTTGACTGTATCCCTTCGCCTTGTAATATGTTATAAGGCCCAAGCAAGGAGGGGTGACCACTATTGAAGGGTAGCGACCACAGAAGCAAGTTTTTGTTAACGAACCGAGAACGCGAGGTTTTCGAACTCCTCGTTCAGGATAAGACAACGAAGGATATAGCCCAGCTGTTATTTATCAGCGAAAAAACGGTGCGAAATCACATATCCAACGTCATGCAGAAACTGAACGTGAAAGGTCGATCTCAAGCTGTCGTCGAATTAATCAGACTCGGTGAACTTCAGATTTGAACACTGTTCTTACTCCGTCGGCTTTACATTCTATCTAGGTGAAAACCTTCTCATTCCTTCCCTTCGGATTTCCGGATGGATGGGTCAGGGGGTTTTTCTGGTTTTTGTTAAGGCTGGATTCTGATCGTTGATTTACCATTAACGTCTAAGAATAAGCTTTTGGCA
>DFXU01000081.1 GCA_002383285.1 Caryophanales bacterium UBA4100 | reverse complement strand
TCAACAGCATACGTTGCCATAACCTTCTTAGACGCTACAACTAGCCGCTCGGCTTGCCGAACTACACTCGGTGCTAGATCTGATCTATAACCTGCCACTGTCATCTCGAAGCTGCCAGCACTAGACCCATCTACAAAGTGCGCCACACCCATATCATCTGTTACCTTGCTCTTATCGCCTATCTTTACACTTACCGCTGCAGCGGGTGTAACTTGAGCAATGTTGTCATCCCAATTCCAATTGGATTGCTTCACAGTAACTGTGAACGGTTGACCTTCGATCGGTTTAGCAGGCTCTACAATCACCTGATCGACCATCTTCGTGGAATAGTCGGTATAGTACACAACCATAACATCGCCTTGCTTCAGCTCATAGTCGGCCATTCCTACAGCTGGAAACTGCCAGCTGCCGTCACGATGAACGTTAAAGCTCCAACCACCACTGCCATCATAGATACCTTCTTCTATATCTCCAATTGCATTCACATACTTGCCGAATGAAGTATCCTTGATCCCAAGTTGAATTTTCTTATCATTCGCAAAATTCATTAATGCCTCGAGCGCTTGGTTCCCCGAGGCAGAACCCTCGGCTAACAACGCATCCGGTCCTTCGATATGAATATCAACCATTGCCTGCAGCTGAGCGGATTGATAGATGCTGACTCCTTCTCCTCTAATGAAGGAATCGTAGGCCAATAGTGCTAATAATGCCTGCTCTGTAGCCATCCCATTCGTTCCAAGACCGCTCATGTGAGCAAAGCCCCCGTCTAACTGACGGAATGATAAGAGATGCTCAAGAGAATTTGCGCCATTCTTGTTGAAAGTTGCTGCATCTACACCAAGAGAGCTTAATGCAATGATAACCTGAGCAACACTCTCACTATTGTCCCCACTATCATTAAAGCCACCATTAGCTAATTGAACACTAGACAACCACGCAACAGCATTGTCCACACTAGACTGAACACCATCGATATGAATGAATCCCGATAACGCTGTTATTGCCATCGCAGTAATATCTACCGTGCTCTTGCCTCCAGCTACCAAAGACCAGCCACCATCACTGTTCTGCTGTTCAAGAATAACTTCTATTAAATTGAGTTCATTCCATTGGTTACTTACTGGGAGATTATAGCTGCCACTGTTTAACACCAGTAATGCATATATTGGACCATTAATGCCTTGATTCAACATCCTTGAATGATTGAAGATTCCCTCTATTAGATTATATCCTTCGTATTTCTGAGGGTCATACCCTTGTGCGGCTAGGGCGATTACGAATCGTTCTAAATCAGTTACCTTAGAGAAGCTCCCCTTATTCTCATGAATAACAGCCATCGTAGCAGAGGTATAGCTTTCTGGAATTGGGTGCCCTGCGTTAACAAGTGCAAGCGCCGCCCAATCGGATAAATTGTTCAGGCTAGATAATTGATCCGCTGCTCCATCAATCGATTCCTCAATCGAAGACTGTATGCTGCTTGAAACCACGCTGTTATCTGCAACAACAGCACCCACAAGCATCTGACTGAATAGTAATAGCATGGCTAGCAATATGCAGATACTTCTGGACATATTGCCTGTTGTTAATTTCTGATTCCCTAACACAATCATTACTCCTCCCATAATAAAAAAAAGCGCTCTCCTTCTAGGAGAATGCTCAGGATGATGACGTTAAACGAATCATAGATATGATCACGATCATTGAGGACCGATAATCTAAAAAAAAGATTCGCCTAACACCTCCCTATTCCTCGTAGGTCTGATACGGTGTCGACAGAGCAGGCAGGTCTCCTGACTATGGTTCTTCGCTTCCCCTCACCTTCCCATCCATAATGGACAGTGGTTCGTAAGTGGGTTAGCTCCCCATTCACAGTGGCGGGACCGTGTCGGTTTTGTACCGAACTTCCCTATTAAGCCGACGAGGTCGGCACCATGCTCTCAACTAAGGCTGCGCTAGTTATTTTCCGCGCATCCCATTATTCAATTTATGCTTCTCAAAAATTTTATCATGTATATCTCCTACATGTCTACTTTTATTCCTAATTGACGCCCTCCCTCTAGATAATGTTACAATACGAAGAAATACATAAATTATCCTAAACTGATAATTACGATCGGGGTGGACTATGTTAACATTCTACAAACGATATTGGAGAACTGCATTCGATATTGGCCTTATTGTTTTGACCGTATTCCTCATTATGTGGACCTTCAGCTTCCTCTACAAAATTGCCACACCGATATTCCTAGCATTCGTTATTTACTGGATGATCGAACCCTTTGCTCGATTCCTACATAAGCGCAAGATCAAGAAGTCAATCGCCACAGCAATCTCCATGCTTCTATTTATCGTTGTGATCCTAAGTGTGATCGCAGGGGCTACCTTAATCTTCGTATCTCAAATTACAAATTTAGTGCATAAGCTACCTGAGTATACTAGGATTGTGCAAGCTCAGCTCGTCGTACAAATCGATTACTTGACTGACAAGTTCGATGCGCTACCGCTTCCCGATGATTTATCTGCAAAAATCACTGAATTGGGTGGTACAATCGCGGCCAAGACATCCTCCATCATCGGCTGGCTACTTGCATATCTTCTATCCATGCTCAGTTCTTTTTCCACTTTCATCATCAACTTCATCGCTGCAGTCATTTTAGCCTATTTTCTAAGTGTAGAGATTGAATCGTGGAAGATTATTGCGAAGGAGAAGACGCCTAATACGTTCAAAAAAGCAGGTGTATTCCTGCGTGATAATGTTATATCTGGAATTTCAGGCTATCTAAAGGCACAGCTGAAGCTAATCATGTTGACCTTTATTCTTGTATTCGTCGCACTTCTATCACTAGGGGTCAACAATGCCTTCTCAATTTCACTGCTGGCTGCTTTCGTTGATGTGATTCCTCTGCTAGGTGTAACTGCAGTATTCATTCCTTGGATTGTCTACCTATTCATTGTAGGACAGACCACGTTGGCTATCTGGTTATCTGCTGTGCTGCTTGTAGTACTGCTTGTAAGACAAATTCTTGAGCCTAAGCTAGTCGGGGACTCACTCGGTGTATCGGCATTTACGATGCTTTCCTTTATGATCGTGTCTCTCTCATTATTCGGTGTTGCTGGGCTAATTCTATCTCCAATTCTCATTATTCTCATTAAATCACTCAATGATCAAGGCTATCTCGAGCGCTGGATTCGCAAGCCTCAAGAGGAATATGAAGTTACAGAAGTTAATAAATGAGGTAGCATCTGATGGAAAACCGTTCTATTAATTTGAGTCAAGGTGTAGCTATGTATATCGGGGTTGTCTTAGGCTCAGGTATACTGATCCTCCCTGGTTTCACCGCACAAGCAGCAGGTCCCGCTTCCATCTTCGCCTGGTTACTACTTTCGATGGTTAGTGTTCCGATCGCTTATACTTTTGCAAGATTATCCTTAACGTATAGTCACTATGGAGGCATGTCTAATATCGTAAGTCAAGCCTTCGGCAGGTCAACTGGTGCCATAACGGGCTGGTTTTTCTTCGTGTGGGTGGCAACTGGACAATGTGTTGTCGGCTTTACGGGGGCCGGATATCTGGTCAGCGTGTTTAGTCTCAGTGATCTATGGTATTATGGGATTGCCTTCATGTTCATTATGCTAGCATTGATAGCAAATTTGTTAGGTATACGCGCAACAGGTGGATTTGCCTTAATACTCAGCGGAGTTGTCCTTGTGCTGTTGCTTGCTACCATAGCATTTTCTCTTCCTAAGATTGAGGTAAGCAACTTTACTCCATGGTTTACACATGGCTGGCAAGGATTCGGACAAGCTAGTGTGCTTATCTTCTGGGCGTTATTCGGCTGGGAGAGTATGACTCATTTGGCTCCGGAATTTCGCAACCCAGAGCGTGATGTTATGCGTAGCATGTGGATTAGTGTTTTTCTAGTTGGCGCTATCTATGCTCTATTGTCTATCGTTACTGTCGGTACGTACACGTACAATGGTACGAATGCTATCGCTCCACTAGCCGTACTTATGAATCATGCGCTAGGTATCAGTGCTGCTATCGCGACTGCTGTCATTACATGCCTGGTTTGCCTAGGAACGCTCAATATATACGTAGCTAGCTCTGCACGACTCGGATATGCCATGGCGCAAGAACGGCAGCTCCCCTCGTGGTTTAATCGTCTCGATCGACGTGGTGTACCCTACCGTAGTGCATGGTTCCTATTGATGACCAATACGACGGTGATTGTCTTATCGTACTTCTATCACTGGTCCGTAGCCCAGTTGATCCTCATTCCTACGAGCCTTGGAATCTGTGTCTATGTGCTCGGAACAGCAGCCTGCTTGAAGCTTCTCTGGCATGATCGCTTGGGAAGAACTGCTGCCATTATTGCCTTTATATGCTGTCTCGCTGTGTTGCCCTTCGTTGCTGGGTACATTATCATTCCAATTGTGGTGGCAATAGCCTGTCTGCTTTTTCTACGAATAAGCTCGAGGAATTAAACAGGAGGTATCCTATGTGTGGACGATTTTCGTTGCGGGTTGAGATGGATGAATTGCTCAACTACTATGGTCTGATCCAGAGTAGCTACGCTTATACACCTCGCTACAACATTGCTCCGGGTCAATCGATAACGGCTCTGCTTGATTCGAATGGGGAGCGAAGAATAGGCCCACTACGTTGGGGACTTGTACCATCATGGGCATCCGATGAGAAGATTGGGAATAAGATGATCAATGCCCGGGCCGAGACGTTATCCGAAAAACCAGCCTTTCGGCAATCCTTTTCGCGAAGACGATGTATAATTCCTGCCGATGGGTATTATGATTGGAAGAAGGATACGAAGGAGCCTTATCGGATAACACTGGGTGACCAATCGATATTCTCCTTAGCCGCACTCTATGACACTTGGATATCGAGCGACGGTAGCAAGCTTCATACGTGTTCGATCATAACCACTGAGTCCAATGACTTGTTGTTAACTATTCACAATCGGATGCCAGTCATCCTGCCAAGGGAGCATCATGATCTCTGGCTAGATCGAAGCATGACCGACATTACACTGCTACAGCCATTATTAATTCCACTACCAAGTGATCAGATGACCGCTTATCCTGTATCACCTTTAGTCGGTAATGTGAAGAATGATGTGCCAGCCTGCATAGAACCGCTATAATATTAACAAAGCTATGCAAGTAATGTCGTTATTCGACTGCTCCACACCTTAAACCTATACCAGGAGGATTACACTATGACAAACCATTTATCAACACCAACAGCTGAGAATATCGAAATTATGATTGAGGATATTGCCAAGAGACTGAAGATGGCCGCAGTTGCTGCACTACGCCCCGAATCCTTCGATATCTCACAATATGAGGACATTAAAGATATTTACGATTTAGTGCGCAGTAAAGACCATTACAGTATCAATGAGATGGAAGCGATTGTAACCGAATTGGGTAGACTCCGGAAGCTATAATAGTAATTTCGCTTAATTGCCCTGCTGCGTGGAATAAAGATGACCCCTTATTAAGCTAGCTCCGCTTATTAAGCGTAATAAGATAATTGTACTTACCAATATGAATCAGCTCGTCTGTAATGATATTGAAGAGTGTGTCTCTATGATTCTTAGAGCTGAGTTCCGCTCTGATCATTCGGTACTTCTTCACTGCAGCCATCTCTCCGAAGAGTGCTCGGCGTAGGTTTGCTATATAAGACAAAGGTTGTTCCTCAGGAGTAGGGTCAGCTTGATTTCTTAATTCATTGCCTGTCAAATCACGATAGATCAGACGAAACTGAGCGAAGTGAGCAATCTCATCATCTCGTATGCCGGCTATGATGTCTTTCTCCGTTGTAGTAGGGGCAAGCTCTATGAGTTGTTGATAGAAGATGCGATCCTCCTTCTCTCCCGCAACGGCTTCTTCAAGTAATTTCAGAGCAGCTTGTGATGGAGTAGGATCATCAATAAGCTTCGTCATCGTGGATTGCGGATACATCATAGGTTGATACATTGGTTGTTTAACCATCGGCATATGATAGACAGGTTGATTAGGGGCTAGACCTCCATTACATCCACATCCACACCCACCACCTGTTCCACTTCTCCTTGATTGATATCCACCATTTGGGTAATAGCTCAACTAAACTCCTCCTTTAATTCCATCTTTAGTAGCATCATGTGACCATTCCTGTATTCGAGCAGGTACAATATACAAGGAATAGTCCTAGCCATTTAGCGCTTGTGAATTGGATTGCCTGCAATCGATTATTCATTGTATGAAGAAATTCAGATTAGGTGTATGCCCTTATCGTTCGACATCAGCTAAATACCATAAAAGTACTTCAAGTCGTTTGGAATAATGAAGTAATGGCTCTCCAAGAGGCTGAGTGAGTCCAACCGCTGTGATCATCGAGTTGGTAGCAATCTCTGCTTCAGCATCCTGCAATATCCATTGTTCATGATGAATGTCTCCCCGCATAATGGATCCCGACCTGCTTGTTGTGTACAAGCAATACCTTTCCGTTAACCAATGCGTAAGTGAATCCTTCTTCGCGTAATAGGGTTTAGACACAGGGCGATAATCTGCAAGGAATTGTGCGGGGTTAGCACGGCGGTCTCTTCTTCTGGAAAAGTAATGAATAAGACTCTCCTTAGACTCATTCAATTCGATATGTGCATACTGATAAGGTAGATGGAAAATAGCCCGTGCCGCTTCAACTGCAAGACGATGAGCCGCATCTAAGCTAAAAAAATACACACCCGCTTTATCACCAACCTTCACATAGGTCCTCACATTGAGCTCATGGAATGCAGAGGTATATGGAATTTGGGGTAAGCCTCGCAAGCGAATATTGTTCATAGTGAAAGGAACTACACCGATCCACGCTTGATTGTTGTATGTATCGAGCTCCAGCTTGTCTGGTAATAATGGCTTTAATAGCTCTTGTGAGATAGGCCAATGTGCAAACAATAGCTCATTCCACGTCTGAGTCATTAGCCATGGTCTATCTGGTAGTGGCCACGGTCGATGCTGATTGTTTGCTAATAGGTGATTTGCCATCTTCTTTGTCCCACCTTGTGTTAGTTTTGTGATAAGCTTAAGTTAGCTACTCTATATAATCATCTATTCAGCTAAATAGAAATACTGTGGAGGTATTATGAATCCAATCGCCTACTTTCTCAAATTACTTGCCATTGCCTTCGGTACATTGTTCGCTTTACGTATCCTTTTTGTTCTAGTTAATCGCCTACCCGGAGTAGTATTAGCACTTTCCATTGTCGCTATTATGTTCTTCTCTATTGCCTATTACAGAGGAGGATTTCTTTCAATAGGAATTCGATCTCGCAAAGCTTCAGCGATTGCAATTATTACTGCAATACTCCTGCTTATTATATCTGCAGGTATCCTGGTGAATATCCATTAACAGCCCAATCCAAATATAGGCGATTGCATAGGATAAAGTAGAAGAGGCCACACCCGCTTCGATAATTTATCCGGAGGTGCAAATCATATGATTCCATCCACTGCCAATCAGCCGGTATATCAAGCTGATCAGGCAATGCTGCAATCCATTCATCATTGCCGAGAGCAAGTGCATAGCTTCTGTAAACAAAACATGCATAAATATGTACGTATTCAAACCACTGCTAATGAGATGTATGAAGGTGCAATCGTTGGTGTTGATGATCATCATGTGTATGTAGATGTATCACAGACCCCCATGGGAATGCGAGCTTTCTATCCTGCTCCCTATTATCCAGGTCCTGTTATACAGCCATATAATCCATATTATTCATCAACGGTTCTCCCGCTTGTGTTGTACAGCTTGTTAGCCATATCGTTGATTTAGATATCACAATAAAGGAGTCCAATACTCGGAAGAGCCTCGGACTCTTATTATTATGCTATGAAGCTCGCTCCTCTTCGTCGTCGTGCTATATACGCAGCATAACGAAGGGGGGTCTCATAGGCTCGGTAGAAAGCCCTATTCAGTCCAGCTTTAGCGAAGCTGTAGCGTTGATCGCGACAATTCATCTCAATGAAGTACGCTTTTCCCTCCTCATTAATGCCAATATCCAAACCAAGATCTCCTAGACGATACAATTTGCGTCCGAGAAAATTTGCGAATTGGAGAGACGCTCTTATAACCCTTGCTCGTGTTGTATGAACAGGTAAGCGACTATGACGGAAGAGCATCTCACATCGCTTAACTGTTCCACCCTTTGCCACATTCGTGACATGACTACCTTTCCTCGCTACTTTACCAACCATCCCAGTAATTTGCCACTTCCCACTCTGACCTCGCTGAACAGATACACGAATGTCATAAGGTCGCCCATAGTACGATGCTAGGTTTATGGCTTCTTGTATCATATATTGTCGGCTTCCAACTTTCCGTTGAACCTTATAGAGGATCGCTTTCTTACTTATGGTATAGGAACCACTCGAGCTCTGAATTGTCCATAGTCCACTTTTCCTGCGTTGAATACGCATAATACCACGCCCAATTGATCCTCTCTGTGGTTTAATGAAGAGGGTATCATAGAATCTCATCATCCTTCGAAGATTATGTCTGCTGTAAGACTGTGAGGTCGGAAGATGCTGACTCAGCCATGGATCTTGCTGTAATAATCGGTGTATTGAATACTTAGAATAACGATTCTGTGCATTAAACATATAACTGTATTGAGCGAGACCACGCAGACGTATACGCTCTAATCTACCATGAGGAAATGATCGATTATGGATCACCCCTGGTATCGCTTGAGTAGATCTTATATAACGATTACCCATTCGTACAAATCCTCTGACCTCCCGTCTACGAAGATTCGTGCCTGATAGACACATATATATCAATTTGAGTCCTAGCCGTCGTGCAGCTTTATGATAAAGCTCCATCCTTTCATTACCCGTTCTACCTGATTGTAGCCTTAGGTAAACTCGATGATCTAGCAGAATTCCTACAGTTGTCAATGACTACTCCCTCCTCCACATCAACAATATATGTAATCAGCCCTGAAATGTTTGGGGAATTATGAATATATTGAACCAATCACACTAACAACAATGAAGTGAAGGGGACATTAACTTGAGGATTCTTGTTATCGCACCGGAGCAGTTACCTGTTCCTGCTATTATTGGAGGCTCTGTGGAAACCTGTATTGATCAGGTGTTCCGTCGATTAGCTGCACGTGGACATCGTGTTACCATTGTAAGTCGGGCACACCCCAAGCTACCTCGAATTGAGCTAACATCAGGAGGGAGATTACGCCATCAACGCATCGTTGCCACAAGCAGAGCACAATATATTCGGCAGGCTATGCAAGCAACACGTTCACAAGCATTCGATGTTATTCAGGTGGAGAATCGTCCCACCTTCGTACAACCAGTATGCCAACATTTCTCTAGAACACCAGTCATACTATCGTTACACTCCTTAACGTTCATGTCCCGATTATCCAGAGATCGCGGCAATCAGGTATTGCGATTAGCAAGAGGTGTAACAACCGTCAGCCGATTTGTAACCTCCACAATGAAACAACGATTCCCTGCCTACAAGCATAAATTCTTCACATCTCATCAGGGTGTGGATACTCGCTTATTTCGATCCCGAAGCGCATTAACTCGGGCGCGTTTGCGCCGTTCTTGGTCTGTCTCAGGAACTACGAACATTCTGTTCGTCGGACGCACTGTCCCGATGAAAGGCTTGCATACACTCGTGAAAGCGATGGCTAGAATACCAAAAACCAGTAAGCCTTTACGACTCATCATCGCTGGAGCATCCTGGCCCGGTAAGAAACATCATTCACCATATATTACTTCAATTAAACGTCTCGCAGAACGGCTGCACATCCGCTTAACCTTTACTGGCTACATTCCTCCTACCCGCATTCAACAGATTTATCAGCTTGCCGACGTTTTCGTATGCCCCACGAAATACCGCGAAGGAGTCCCTCTCGTCAATTCAGAAGCAATGGCATCGGGAATTCCAGTTGTTGCTTCGAGACGAGGTGGCATTCCAGAGATGATTCAGCATAATCGCAATGGATTACTCGTCTCCGATTATAAGAATCCAACTGCCTTCGCTTATGCAATTCACCGGATCCTTAGTAATCGTGCTCTAGCAAGACAATTAACAACCAATGGAAGGCGGCGTGTTGTACAGAAGTTCAGCTGGGATGCAGCAGCCACACGGATAGAGAGACAATATATGAATACGATAAGAAAGCACCGTTAATTCAGCTAGTCGGTTATTTAAGAACAACTTAATTCCACTGAACTATTCTCTCATCCTCGAATACATGCTAGTATTATAACTAGTTCTCATCCCACACCAAGGCAGCCGAGCTTGTAAAGCGGTTGTTCTTGGATTCTTATTAACCTCTAGGAGCTAATCAGATGTCACTTACTGTACGAACTATATTCTTTACACTATTCTTCGTTATTGTTACTATATTCGCACTCGCTGCATGGTTAGTCTTCCTGTACCCTTCCTCAGGTCAAGTAATTATTAGTAATGTAGCTGATACCAAGAGCACTGGACGTTTCCAGGTGACTACAGAGAGAGATGAGCTTGAGAAGGTCATTAATAAATACTTGCACGATTATGTGCAAGCCGATGGCTTATCCTTTGAGGTAAACTTGGATAATGATCTTCAATTCCATGGGGATGTCCGTATATTAGGGCTTAAAGTGCCGGTGAGTGTGGGTTTTGACCCCCTGCCACAATCGAATGGTGATCTTGTACTAGAGCAGCGTTACTTCCAAGTTGGAGCTATAAGCTTGCCTGCAAGCATTGTATTAGAATACATTGACCGCAGCTATGTATTCCCTGAATGGATTGTCATACAGCCTGTTCAGAAAAAAGTATATTTGGCCAGCACGAATATGAGCTCCACCAGCGGTATTCAAGTACATGTCCAGAAATTCGACCTTAATAAGGATGAGCTCCAATTCGAAGTATACTTACCTGGTGAATCACAGTAATAATAAGCGGCTGCCATCTTCATTCCCCATATGCTTCACTCGGAAGCTAGATCCGGACTGACCATTCGAAGCAACAGTTGCTTGGATGGTCACTAAGTCAGACCTCCGTTGGAATGGACTCTGCCTAAGCTCCAGGTACTGAATACGTTTTTTGGGAATAAACACAATCGTTCGTGCGATAAATCGGGATTGCATAATCAGCATCCGCTTATCCTCAATCCAAGTCCATCCACTCTCCTTGTATTTGGCGAATCCCCAAGCAGCTGAGATTGGCACTAGAAGCAGCGCTAGATATCCCCAAGGTGCTAAGTAACAGAATGGTGCTGATATAAGCAGAGCCACTGAAGCATGCAGTGTAACAAATTTGCGCATCGAACGGCGAGGCAGCCCGATTCAATTCATAATCAACAAGGAATTGGGGTGCCATAGCTGCGATGAATCCCGATAGCTCCGACCTCTTCAGCAGAGGGAATAATAAAGTCGACTCCCCTTTACCTTTGCCATATCCTGCGCTCTCAACATAGACTGACAGCCACCCGAAGGGCTGTCGTATTGGGGATTCAACAATACGAATGGCTTGTATCCGTGATAATGGGATTGCAACCTGTCTACGCTCGAGCAAACCCCGACTTATATGCAGCTTCTCTCCTGAGAGTCGGATGGTGAATCCATAATATTTTAACACCGTACCAGCTATAGCAAGCATCCACGAGGTAATCAAAGCTCCTACAATCGTGAGGATAATCGGAATTTCGTACAACCAATTCGTCAGATAATTGAGAACGTTATCGTCTCCAAGGAAATTTCCTATCTGTGCATAACCAGCCGCAAGGAAGGAGGCGACTACACCAATGCTACTTGAAGTGACGGCCATGATAAGAAGTCGTGGTCCGGATATGAGGTAGAAGGGTTCCTCTACAGGCAGCAACGATTCATCTGCTCTTGAACCATCATCCGCAGCTTGATCATCCTTATCCGTAGCTACCTCCAATAGCTGTCGGCGTATTTGTTCCGCATCCACACGACTAACCGCTGACATGATTGCCTCGGGCTTCTGCCCACCAGCTGTCTGCACCTGTAGCTTCACAACTCCCAACAGCCGTTGAATAAGACCCTCCACCACATCTATTGTCTGAATTCGGGATTGGGCTATGTATTGTTTTTTGCGGAAGAGAACTCCCTGTTCCACCTTTAGCACGCCATCCTCAACGATGAATCGGTAGCGCAGCCAGGACAAAACTCCCCAGCTGATCGCTAATCCTAATACAGCAGGAATACCGATAAGCACCCATAACAAATTCCCGAGCCTTCCCTGCATCAAACTCGAGAAAATAATGACCGCGAATGGCAGTAAAGCATCCTTCAATATCTTGATTACATTAAAGATGATCGACAATGGATGAAGCCTCTTATACTCAGACATCTTCACGACTCACCCTCGCCAGCTCGGCGATCCTCTCTCTAGCTCCATCAGCTGTATCAAGTGCTAGAGCAGGAATTTCATGATTTCCCGCCGCCGTTGAGAATGTAATTGTTGCAAGATGATATCGCCGGAGTAATGGTCCTTGCATCGTATCTACATGCTGCACACGGACCATAGGAATAATAGTTCTTGTTATGAATATTACTCCATACATCAATTCAATCTCGTGCTCATGAATATCATATCTCCAGCGACTCCAGCGCAGCATAGGGTAAATGAATACAAAGTAAGCGGTGTACAACACAGCGATAGCTATAGCAATAGTTGGTAGGTACCAAGGGAGGTCGAAAATCACAGTCAGAACCGTTAGTCCGGCAGCGATTATGCAGATCAAAGCCGAATGCATCATTCCTCCAATTCGCCAAACCTTTGATGCACGATCATCCAACCGCTTCGATGGTACCTTTGGCATCGTCTTCCACCTCGATCATATGTCTTTTCGAATATTTCCATTTTATCATATCCGCCTTCATTTGTTGCAACAATACAGTTAATATCAACGTTTGTTAGGGGGAGAGCCCATGAGAACAGGAGAGACATAAATTATATGAAGAGATGGATAGTCACAGCAATATGTGTACTTACGCTTTCGACATTAATCATAGGCTGTAGCTCTATCGAGACTGATACGCTTATACAGGGAAATGAGCTTGCCTATGTTCAGGAGAAGCTTGAACTAGGAATGGGCAAGGCTGAGGTGAAGGAGCAATTCGGTCGATCCTTTACAAGCGTAGACAATATGGTTGAAGGAAGTGAAGTATGGCGATTCGATTACGTCATCGATAAGGCATATACCGTATCTACTAAAGCTAGTGAAGCAGGTGTGCGATATGATCGCTCAGGCTTCCTGTCAAACAAGCTTTCCTCACAGCTTTTCGTCTACTGGACTAAGGATCAATTGGTGAAGGATGCTGTGGTTTACTTTATGTCAGATGGTGAAATTCATGAATACCGATTGAGTAGATAGCCTATAGCGAAGGACGCTCAGCCTTTCTATATTTCTCCTGAAATTCACCAGGCGGCATTCCGAAAAATTGTTTGAATACATGGGAAAAATGTTTAACACTTACATAACCAACCTTCTCCGATACATCGTATATTTTCTCCTCACTACTAGATTTAAGCAGCTTCGCTGCTTGCTCCATCCTAATTCGCGTTAAAAATTTGATATAAGATTCACTAACATTCTTATGGAAAATATGGCTTAAATAGCTTCCGGAAACTCCGATTTGCTCCGCAATCAATCCCAAGCTAAGCGGCTCTGCATAGTGATCATAAATGTAAGTTTTCGCCTGAGTTACAATTGTATTCTCATCGTCTCCCCCAGCCTCGTGTTGTACAAATATATGGACTATATTTAAGTACAGCTCTATGATCCGCTCTCTGCTCTGGTCGACTTTAGAAACATCAGTGTCTCGAAAGTCACGCAGTAAGATAAGTGCTGCTTCAAAGGCTTTCTTCGAGCCATCACCGAACGCATCAGCTAGTCGAGTGCTCAAGCGGTAGCCAAACGAAACAATTCTGAACCGCGAATCCTTATCCAAGTGCATCGCATCCATTAGATTCTTAATGCCTAGTGTATAGGTAATTTCATTATTCTCCAACACACCAGATAGCACGGAAATCAATGCATCGTCTATTCCTTGAGTCTGCTTAAGCAGCAGAGACCGTTCATTCCATTCATAAATAGTGCCGCCCCCTCCAACAAGCCGACAAGGGAGCATTTGAGTCGCTCTTTGGTAAGATGTATGCAATTGAAGAGCATCCTGTACACAGCTACCAACTGCCCCTGTTACCGTGATTCCTGTGTTCTTGAACAGCACACGATTTACTTGCTCATGAAGCGCTCGACATCGAAGTAGGATTTCTTCCTCATCCTCACCTGTAACCAGAATAATGGAATACTCCTCTTCATCGAACGACACGCACCCCATCGTATCCATCTCAATGATTTCATTAGCAACCTGATATAGTATATATTTAAACAGTGATAAATCAGTGAGAGCTACCGATTTTTGCAGCATCAGGTCCTCATCCAAGGCCAGAATCATGATGGCACCCTCAGATTCAATAAGACTAACCTTCATTCGGTACAATAACGGATATAAAGCTTTGACCTCTGCACTATTATCCATGGCTGCTGCACGGAAGAAATTACGAACCACCTGCTTCTTNNTCTCTCCTTATCCAGAACCACATGCATTCGCTGTAGACAATCTCTTAGTTCATCACGGATGATCGGCTTCAACAGGTACTCGTTCACACCATAATGAATGGCTTGCTTAGCCATTGAGAATTCATCATGTCCCGATAGTATAACCATCTTCACCCCTGGATAGAGGGTAGAAACCTCCCGGCACAGCTCCAGCCCGTCCATAATTGGCATCTTAATATCCGTGATGATCAGATCGAATGATTGCCTTTGTAATATCTCCAACGCCTCTTGACCATCCATTGCCTCCCCCTCAACAACCCAATGAGGATCTAACAAAGGAATCTGAGCCTTCAGATATGTTCTCGTCAAGGGCTCATCATCGATCACCATAATGCTATACATGCTCTATCACTCCCTTATTAGAATTGTAGGGTATGGTGATGGTCACCTGGGTGCCCACACCTTGTTGACTATCCACTTCGATACCGTATGGCTGCCCATACCTCAGTTGAATTCTGCGATGAACATTAAGAAGACCAATACCTGTCCCATTACTATTAAACGGAATATGCTCAATCTCGGATGCATGAATACTTCGTTGCTCTATGACGGCGGACTGCTCTATTCGATCTCGTAATTTCTTTAGTGTAAGTGAATCCATGCCTTGACCATCATCCAGAATGTGGAATGTCATAGCTTGCTTCCCAATTACACCTACTACTTGAATGGTAGTCAGACCTCGTTTGGTTTCACAGCCATGAATAACTGCATTCTCTACAGCTGGCTGCAGCAATAATGCTGGAACCAGGTAAGACCTCATCTGAGGATCAATGCTGATCTTATATTCCAATCTTCCTTCATAACGGCTGCTCTGAATGCCTAAGTATGCATTCAACAATTCGATTTCTCGTTGTAACGGAATTTCGCGATCCCAATCGGTCATACTACGTAGAATACTGCTCAGCTTCTCAATATGATCTATCGCACGCTCCTGCTTACCGGATTGCATGGATAAGCTGATCATATTAAGCGTGTTGAATATAAAGTGGGGGCGAATCTGATTGAACAATGTACGGATTTGTGCTTCCTTCTGTAGCAATTGTGCTTCATACACTTCTTTAACTAACAATGTATTCGTACTCAACATATCACTAATCTTGATCACTAATGCATTAAAGGATGTACCTAGATAGCCAATTTCATCGGATCGTTGATGGGGAAATCGGACATCGAGATTCCCTCGCTCTACCTCCTTCATCAGCTTAACAATGGATAACAAGGGATTCATCACCTTCTTAACGAAGAAATATAGGACACCTATTGCTAGAAAAGAACAGATAATCGCCATGAGGAATGCAATGTCACGAGTATGCGATGCGTCCTTGTTCAACTCCTTGAAGGAATGAATAGCAACAATGGTCCAGCCGAATCGAGGCAGCTCAGCACGATTGACCAAATACTCGCTTTGTTCGGTCTGTACAGTTAATCTACCTGTTGGTGGATTCGATATTCGAGCCAAAACAGCCTCGTGCTGCCGATGATCTCTGGATGAGGAATAGATTACACGGTCACTCTCATCTAGAATATATAATCCGCCTTCTATCCCCATATCCACCCTGCTAGCAATATCTTCAATACCTTTATAGTTTGCATCCACTTTAATTACGCCAAGAATNNAGTGCTGCGAATTTGCTTTACAATCGAGAATAGCTGCACATCCCGCAGGCCTGAGTCTAGCTGATTATCGGTTGGAACATATATTGGATCCTGAGTTTTTAACGCAGCCTGAAACCAATCGAATTGACGATAATCCTCTATACCGAATGAACCCGGATTTATTCTACCACTATAGTAGATATCGTCTGTTAGAAGCATGACTCCCCATATGTCCTTCCTAGGAATAATCATCATATCGTCGAGAAACTGTTCAATCATCCATCGTTTCTCCAATTGGCGGATTTCCGAGTCACGCTCGGAGCGATCCAATGCTTTCATTACAGCATCATTCCGATAGGGAGATAATGACAATCGGAACAAATCATCGAGATACGTGTCAATATTAATAGAAACCTGCTCGATGATCTGATCAATCCTATCTGATGATTGATGACTGAAGTCCCTTGTATATTGCATATAGGATAAAGCCGATACAAGAAAAACAGAGCTGAGAATTATGCCTGCTGTCATTATTAGTAATTTCAGCTTGATGCTCCATTCAACGAATGCACGAATTCGCATGATTAACCTCCGCCTCTCAACCTCAATATAGCAGAGCGCCTGTTCATGTAAAAGAACAAATCGCAGAAGTGTAAAAAACCGTACCATAATCATTGAAAAGCGGTATTTCAGGATCGCGTCAACTCCATTACGATAGAGATGTCGACAAACATAGCTAAACACTTTAAAAACTTTATGCAGAAAAGGGAGGAACAACAAGTGATCAAAAAAGGGGTAACATTGCTTCTCTGTTTCGTATTCATCGTAGGACTTGCTGTTGGCTGTGGGAATAATTCAAATAATAATGCAACGAATCAAGCGCCTGCGAAATCTGAGGTACAGCCAAAAGCAGAGACAAAGGCAGATGCAGAACCAAGCAAGGATCCTGTTAAGCTGAAGTTCTTCACAGGAAAGATAGAAACCGTAGACTTCATGAACGATCTAATCGCCAAGTTCAACGAACAGAATCCAGGTATTATCGTCGAACAGGAATATCAGAAGGAAGCAAGCAATGTCATTAAGGTCAAATTCGCCTCCGGTGACGTTCCCGACATTACAACCGTATCTGAACAGGATTATATTGATCAAGGCAGATATCTTGATCTCTCTAACGAGGCCTTCTGGAGCCGAGTTCTCCCCTCTATTAAGGAATTATCAACAGACATTAAGACTGGCAAGCAATTCAGGGTTGCAACGAACGTAACTACAGCAGGGATTTTCTATAACAAAAAAATATTCGCTGAGCTTGGGCTGAAGGAGGCACTAACATGGGCTGATTTCCGCGCTAACCTAGATGCAATTAAAGCACAGAAGCCTGATGTAGTACCGATGTTCTTAGCAGGTAAAGAAGCTTGGACGCTTAATCATCTGATTGAATTCTTGGCACACGGCGTGATTAAACAAGAATATGGCGTATACGACTCTCGTAAAGCACTTATTAACAATGAGAGCGATAAGCTGAAATTTGACGCTCCAGGTGGCAGCATGGACACATTCGCCATGCGAATATTAGAGCTCCAAAAAGCGGGGCTATTCAATAAAGACATAGTTACAGCTACTTATGACAATCAGAAGGAAGCGTTCGCTACTGGTAAAGCAGCGGTCATTAGTCAGGGAATTTGGGTGCTGGGCGATCTATTAACACTAAACCCAGATATGGCGAATGATATTGGCTTTAGTCCCTTTCCTCCTATCGTCGAAGGTACACAACCAACGATTATCTCAGCCGACGACTCACGATATGCAATCACCACCGATTCGAAGTATCCGGAGGAAGCTAAGAAATTCTTGGAATTCTTATTCACTGTAGAGAATTTGAAGGCTTACAGTGAATTTACGAAGACCGCTCCTGCCTTCATTGATGTTACAGCAGATTGGGGTCCTCTTAAGGATCAAGTAACAGCAGCGCTGGGCACCGGTGTGAACATCGCATTCAGTGATGTGCCGTCAGGGTTCTCTGGTGATGATGCAGGTCGAATGGTTCAGGAATTATTAGTAGGCAAATACAAGGAGTCCATTGACTTCGCCAAAGCCTATCGCGAAACATGGGATAAGGCTTGGAATGCGACAAACAAATAGATAATTATAGTTCATATTCATCTTGATAATGGATACATCATAAAGGGCTGTAGACTTATCCAAATGGTCAGTCTGCAGCCCTCTTATTGGGGAGAGAGCCTTATGAGCTTACTACAGAAATTAAACACAAATCTGCATCGAGTTATGGCTATACCGGCAATTATGCTATTCGCGCTATTCTTTATATACCCGCTCACGCAGGGAATTGGTATCAGTCTGACGGATTCTAACGGTATGACCGATCCAAACTTCGTCGGTTTCCAGAACTTTATTGATTTCTTCCAGGATGACAGAGCGAAGACAGATTTATACAATACGGTATTCTTCGCACTCGGCAGCGCCCCACTACTGAATATTTTCGGCTTGTTATATGCTTTATTACTTGACCGTCCATATCGTGGTAAAGCTATCGTGCGAGCTATTGTTTATTTACCCGCAGTCATCAGTCCTCTGATTATGGGGTATATCTGGTACTTTATCCTCCAGCCTCAACGAGGATTTCTATATCATGTGTTCGAGAAGTTAAATTTACAAGCGATGGATGGCAATTGGTTAGGAGATAGCTCAACAGCGCTAAAGGTAATCATTCTAGTCAATGTATGGCAATTTGTCGGCATGACCATGATTATATACTTGGCTGGCCTGCAATCCATTCCTCATGAAATCTATGAAGCGAGTCGAATTGATGGTGCAGGCTACTTTACTACCCTTAGGTATATAACACTTCCACTGCTCTACCCTTCCATTCAGATTAATGTGGTGACGAATATTATCGGTTCCTTATCTGTCTTCGAGGTGATAATTGCTCTAACAGAGGGCGGACCGGGTTATAGCACAGAATCGTTAAGTATCTATATTATGCGAATGCTCTATGGTAGCTTTACCGGGTATTCCACGGCAGTTGCCCTTATCCTGTTTGTGATGATTATTGTTCCGGTCTTGCTCTTCTTGAAGCTGACTCGCAAGCATGAGATTGAGATGTGAGGATGGTGTTGGATATGAAGAAAGCTTCCTGGTATATAGTTGTAACATTGATCAGCCTTATCTCTCTAATACCTTTCTATGTTTTGCTGTTCCTATCTCTGAAATCACCGACCCTTACGTTCTTCGAGGGCTTCTCACCGATTCCTGATTTTCGTTTTCTCAATTTCTCTGAGGCTTGGGTTTCTGCGAAAATCGGTCGAGCAATTATCAATTCGTTCATAATTACTACCGGAGCAGTTGTAATCATCGTATTGCTCTCCAGTTCAGCAGGGTACGCGATTGCTAGATTCTCCAACCGTTTGAACAAGATCATATTCTTTACTTTCCTGATCTGTATGATGATTCCCGCAATCATTATAACCGTTCCGCTCTACACCTTAATGAAGACAATCGAAGGAATCAATACACATTGGGCAATGGTGCTGTTAACAGCATCAACATCACTACCATTTGCTGTATTCCTATACACCAACTTTATTCGCACGCTTCCCAAAGAAATTGAAGAATCCGCGATTATCGATGGCTGTACGTACTTCTCCGCTTTCTGGAGGGTAACCTTTCATTTCATGAAGCCTGTCACATCAGCGGTTATCATCCTGACAGGGCTAGGAATCTGGAACAATTACGGTCAAGCCGTATTTTTCCTGCAGAGCCAAGAGATGCAGACGGTACCGCTTGCGGTTTCGATGTTCTTCCAGAAGTATGGCGCTCAGTGGAATCTGATGGCCGCTGCAGCTATGATCGGCTTAGGACCAGCAGTCATTGCATTTCTCGTATTCCAACGATTTTTTATTAAAGGCATAACAGCCGGAGCACTGAAAGGATGAAGCTCACATGCAAGCACGAATTATAGATGTATATCCAACAAAGGCACAATATATATCCGGTGAAACCATCAGCGTTGTGATCGAGCTTGAGAATGCTTCGCTCCTATCTATTGATCGCTTACGATATGAAGCAGAGCTTGTCCTTGGTGATCAAGTTATTGCAGTGAATGGGGCCTTCCTCGAATTAGCTGGAGAAGGTAAGGAAGAGATATTGGTAGGTTTCCCCGCACATGAAGCCAAGTTCGATGGACTGGGTGTAGATGTGAGATTGTATAGCGAGGAACGATGTATTCAAGAATTCTCCGGTGCGTTAGATGTGGTATCGGATTGGCGCCAATCGGTGCGTTATGGCTTTCTTAGTGACTTCTATGAAGCGGATATTCATGATCGTAAGGATCTGGAGGCATTAAACAAGCTTCATCTGAACTTCATTCAGTTTTATGACTGGATGTACAGACATGATGAGCTAATTCCGCCAACTGATGAATTTACCGATCTCATGGGTCGCACTGTACGACTAGAAGCTGTAAGAGAGAAGATATCAGCTTGTCACCAATTTGGCATGAAAGCCATGGCTTATGGAGCTGTATATGCGGCAAGCAAGCAATTCTATGAGCAGCATCCAGATTGGGCCTTATACAATAGTGCAGGGAACGTTGTCGACTTTATCGGAATTTTCCGTATTATGAACATCGAGGAGCGTTCACCCTGGCATCAGCATATCATCGATCAATACCGTCGAGCTATCGTAGAGCTCGATTTCGATGGGATTCATATGGATACCTATGGATTCCCGAAGACAGGCTTCTCTC
This sequence comes from Caryophanales bacterium UBA4100, assembly GCA_002383285.1. GTDB lineage: Bacteria > Bacillota > Bacilli > Paenibacillales > UBA4045 > UBA4045. The sequence continues at coordinate 18,140 of DFXU01000081.1, read as the reverse complement.
GATTAGATGGCAACCGTGAACTTATTCATCTTGAGCAACAATTCCCGAAGCTAATTAACAACGCTCGAATCGCACTGTCAGCCGCCAAGGATGATATAAGCCTAATTTTCAATAATGTAGGTAATTGGCCCGTTGATGCTACGGCTTCTACTGACCAAGATGCTATCTATATTGAGGTTTGGAAGCCCTATGAACGTTACCATCATCTAAGAGAGCTGATTCGATGGGCGAAGCATTGGGGATCGGGCAAGCCCGTTATTCTAGCAGCTTATCTTAGTCCATTTCGTGAAGAGCCAGAAGAGAGAACGCAGCTTGCGGAAACATCTGCACTGCTGCTAACAGCGGTGATCGTGTCAGGTGGAGGCTATCATCTGTTACATGGAGAGAATAACGGTGTACTCACGCAAGGTTATTATGTCGACCATTCACGAATAAGTAACAGCTTCATGCGGGAAATTCGCAATTATAATGATTTTATGATTCGATATGCAAATCACTTCTATAATGATACTTACCAAGATGTAAGCATGACCCATGCGGATGGTGATAATCAGGAGTATATGTTCGAGGGATTTAGCTATAGCACCTATGGCGAACCGAATAAGGTATGGGTTACCATGAAGGAGAACAGTGAGTTCCGTACGATTAACTTCATTAATTTAGTGGGTATAACGAATGATACGTGGAATGAGGGGAAGATGAGGCCTTATATTACCGGTCCCCTGAAGGTTATAATGCACATCGACCATGAGGTTGCTTCCGTCTATTATGCATCACCTGATCAGAGGATGGGTCGACCGCAGCACCTACCTTATTCAATTGAGAATGGTGAACGGGGAAGGATTCTAGTTGTAGAGATTCCTGAGGTTCATATTTGGGGCTTATTGGTATTGAGGTTACAATAAAGAATAAATTATAAGGCCTAGGAAGCCTAATCAATAATTAATTAGTGGAATAGGCAATGATATATCAACCGTTGTACCTAGATTCTCTTTGCTTGATATCACAAAAAGTCCATTATGATTCTCGATAATCCTACGACTAATCATCAAACCTAGTCCAGTACCGTTCTCCTTTGTTGTGAAGAAAGGCTCTCCAACTTTTCGGATGATGTCTTCAGGTATGCCTATACCCTCATCTTGTATAGTTACTTGTATATGTCTATCATGCTTTGCTGTGGTGCTTACCTTAATCTCTCCACCTGACGGCATCGCATGAATGGCATTATTAATCACGTTCACGAATACTTGTTTCAACTGACCTTCTTCACAACAAATAGGCGGTACTTCATTATAAGTTGCAACGATAGAAACGTTGTTCAATAGGGCTTGTGTTTCTAGAATAGAGATGACGCTTTGAAGAATTTTGTTAATATTCGCCTTTTCAAATTTGCTTATCTGCGGTTTTGATAATGTCATAAAGTCATTAACAATCATATTAATACGATCCAGCTCATCTATCATTATGCCGAAGTAATAATAGTCTTCTGAATATTTTTTTCGCAATAGCTGGCAAAACCCACGAAGTGCAGTTAACGGATTCCTAATTTCATGCGCTACTCCTGCAGCAAGCTTACCTACCGCAGCCAATTTCTCAGATTGTATCAAAGCTTCTTCTTCAATTATCTGTTCTGTTAGATCCCTAAGTACACTTAAGACCACAGACTTCCCATGAAAATCATGTAATCTAATACTATTTATTTCTACTTCGACAATATCCCCGCTTTTTTTGACCAATTTCCGCCTTTGGAGTCCAGGCGGTTCATCCGATTCCATGATCCTTTGGATAGTCTTCCTAGAATTTTCGTGATCATCTGGATGGAGAAAATCAAATATGCTAGTCCCAATGATTTCCGATTCACATTTGGCTCCAACTAGTTGAACTGCCGATATATTACCATAAATAATGGTTCCATTTGAATTAACTATAATTGGTTCAGGGAGAAGCTCAACCAGCTTCCGATATCTTTGGGCACTTTCCAGCATTAACTGCTCCATTTCTTTTTTGTACGTAACTTCTTGGCATGTAACGAATACGGCAGGTTTTCCGTTGTAGATTATATAAGTAACTGTTCCTTCAATATAGATGATTCTCTGATCCTTTCGGGTCCCTCTGAGTTCAAAGGTGTGCTTGGAATCATGACTTTTTAAAGCACTTGTAGCTTCATTTTGAAGCTTAATCCAATCCTCTTTAGCGATTAGATTACTGTTATTTTGGAATACAAATTCTTCAACGGTATATCCAAATATTTGTGCAAGGTGGGGATTTACATAAATAACGCGACCTTCCTGATATAAGTATACGCCAATCTGTGCATTCTCCACCAAATTTTTATATGTATTTTCAGTTTCCATCAACATATTTTTCATTCTTACGGACTCAACAGAGCATGCTTTATCTCGTGGCTGTTCTTCTATTGTTATTAATCTGGTTTCAACATATACTAGTCCAGTGTGGGTATTCTCACTATTGGCAATGGGGAAGATCGTCAGAGATATGGGTATATAGGAGCCGTCTTGTCTCAGACTAATGCTAGGATGTCCATCAACAGATTGTCCCGATAGAGCAGAGTTTGATAATTGATTCACCTCGTCTATTAGATGTGTTGGAATCCATGGTAGTAATTTTCCCGCAACATGCTCTCGTTTCCAGCCGTGAAGCTCCTCAAATGCTCTGTTAATAGCAACTACTCTTCCATCTAGCCCTGTAATAAGTACTCCATCGGTAGCGCTTTCAAGTAAATTTATCAATAGCTTCGAGATAGGTGCTTGCACTGAAGTCTCTTCCCCATTAGAAGATGTCTTAAATAAATTATGGATTAATGAAAATGTCATAGATGTTGTCATGGTTGTTGTTGTCTCCTCTTTCCCCAATGTAACCACATCATAGAGAAAAAAGCTATCCTCCGAAGGGATAACTTCACCCTACTTTCGGTAACCCAGCCACCATCGAATAGTTAATATTCCTAAGGTCTGAGGTTTTGCGTCTCCACTTTTCAATGGATTTGCCTTTTAGCACAGTAGATATTTAAATTAGGGACTATCGCTCTATAACATTAATTATATACACGGCAGAAGTCCTAGTCAATTAAATCCAAGATTATACACCTTCATCCATATTTGCTTGAATATACTTGACGAGATATTCAATTGGAATGGCTAGACCAGCCTTAATCTTATTCCCTTCATGAACAACCTTGGTGGTTGCAAAAACAACGGCGATCACATTCCCGTCAAGATTGATTATTGGACTACCGCTATTGCCTTTATAAATCGGAGCTTGTATAGCCATGACCGGCATTTCCCAATCCTCAATTTCTATCAATCCCATGACCGTACCTTCATTGGCAATACGATTGAAGAATAACGGATTACCAATAACATAGATTGGCATACCAACTTCCCACGTCCGCACAGTTTCAATAGGTAGTGTAGGAAAGGCTTCCATTATTGATGCTATTGGCTCATTCTCTTTATGGATAATCCTTAATATGGCGATATCGATACTCGCATCAGCGATAATCACCTCAGCTTTATAGATCCCTCTCTCGTCGAAGTTGATCAGGGCAACCTTCGCATCTCCAACAACATGCTCATTCGTAATAATCAAGCCCTGCTCATTGATGTTAAAGCCGGTTCCCTTGCGATTATCTGCTTTAACTACGACGATTGCTTTCTTATATTGTTGAATCGCCTCACTCTTCGATAGCTCTCGCGTTGTCTTAAGGAATTCTATGGCTTGTAGATTGAACACAAGTGGGAAGAAAGCCAGTAGATTGCCCAGCAGAACAACAGCAACCAAGCTTGCGACGATTTTCTTAATCCACTTTCTCTCTGTTAATGGCTGCGTCTCGTCATCGTCCTCTTCATTGAGTAGAAAGTCCTCTTCCGTGAACTCGTCCAATACTTCGTGATCCTGATCTTCTACTCTAGGAATCTTACCTTCCTCGTCTATAATGTTCTCTCCTCCAAGCTTTAGAGTATCTAACACATGCTGCTCGTTACATTCAGTCTTCTTTCTGCTTCAACAAAGCTTCCTTTAGAGCATCTCCGAGACTTGATCCGATCGTCGTGTTATCACTAAATTGACGGGCAAGCTGACCCTGCTGCTTACGCCCTGCACGACCACCCTTGTGTTCATCATCCAGCTTCTCTATAAAATTACAAGGTCGGCATTGTGCATACTTCCCGGCCTTTCCCGTGTGAATTTCCATCTTCTTACGGCATTGCGGACATCTCTTGTTGGACAGCATCGGTTGTGCAGCTCGACGATAACCACATTCTCGATCGGAGCATACAAGTGTTTTTCCACGCTTGCTCTTGACCTCTAGCAATGGCTTCTCACATTCAGGACATTTGGATTGTGTCACATTGTGTGGTGTATAAGTCCTTGTCTCAGTCTTCACTTCACTAACCAGCTTGATTGTCTGCTCTCGAATTCCAGCCATGAATTTCGCTCTGTTGCCCTTCCCTTTCGCTATTCGTTCAAGCTCATGCTCCCACTCTGCTGTGAGCTCCGGGCTACGAAGCTCAGAGGCGACAATCTCAATCAATTGTTTGCCCTTAGCCGTTGGAATCATTCGATTCTGAACCCGTTCAATCGTATCGGTATGAAGCAGCTTCTCGATAATGTCCGCGCGTGTCGCTGGGGTTCCTAAATTATACTTCTCCATCTGGGTCAATAGCGATGCTTCGGTGAAGCGAGCCGGTGGTTGAGTTTGAAGAGCTCGAAGGCGACAGCTCTTAACTGGAAAGACTTGACCTATAGCGAGCTCAGGTAGAATTTGCTCAGGTGTTCGGTCCTGTTCATCATCCTCGCCCACCTCTACGTCATCCTCATCTACAGCTATTCTTCCGTACACTTCTTTCCACCCGATATCTTTAAGTATCTTACCCTTGGTGTAGAAGAATTGTCCGTTCACAGTTAGCACCAAGCTTGTCTCATCATAACGGGATACGGGGTAGAATAATGCAATGAATCGTCTCACAATGAGATCATGCAGCCTACGTTCATCCGAGCTAAGGGCCGCTAGATTTATGTACTGCTCCGTTGGGATGATGGCATGGTGATCACTTACTTTACTATCATCCGCTATCCTCTTCGTAATCTGGAGCGGCTTCCGTAATAATGGTCCGGCTAATGCTGTATAAGGTCCCACAGCAATGCTATCTAATCTACCCTTTAGGGTCGGTACAAGATCGGAAGTAAGATACCGTGAATCCGTCCGTGGGTAAGTAACTAGCTTATGCTGTTCGTATAACCTCTGAAGCACATTCGAGGTTTGCTTAGCGGAGAAGCCCAGCTTCCGATTCGCATCTCTCTGCAGCTCTGTTAAATCATACGCTAGAGGCTGCAGTTCCTGCTTCTCAATAGTTTTCAGCCGCTCAACTCGGGCAGACTTCCCTTCTAGCTTGGCGACAATTGACTCTGCTTGTGCTTGATCCCATAACCGCCCATCATGTCCATCCTTCTCACGCCACATTGCTTGGAATGAGCCATAATCGGCCCAGACTGTCCAATATGGCTGGGATTGGAACAGTTGAATTTCCTTCTCTCGGTTCATAAGCGTTGCCAGAGTTGGCGTTTGAACCCGCCCAGCAGCGAGCTGTGCATTATATTTACACGTTAACGCTCTTGTCACATTCAATCCAACAAGCCAATCTGCCTCTGCGCGGCAGACAGCAGAGGCGTATAAGTTCTCGTACTCCGCACCCGGCCTCAGACGTGCAAAGCCCTCCTTAATCGCTCTATCCGTCTGGGAGGAAATCCACAATCGCTTTAACGGTTTACGCCAATGCACTAACTCTATAATCCAACGAGCAACAAGCTCACCTTCCCGTCCGGCATCAGTAGCTATGATTAATTCATTACAGTCCCGCCGTTTGCATAATTGATTTATGGCTTTAAATTGCTGCGAGGTCTCTCTCATCACCTTCAAATTCATCTTGGCAGGGAGCAATGGCAGATCCTCTAAATTCCAAGTTTTATATTTGGGATCATAATCCTCAGGCTCTGCTAACTCTACCAAATGACCTAATGCCCACGTTACGATATATTGAGGACCTTCGATATAACCTTTGCTCTTCTGGGTACAGCCTAATACTCTGGCAATTTCTCTAGCAACGCTTGGCTTCTCAGCCAATACGATTGATTTCATAATTACGCCCTCCACCTCAAGTAGTTCACTGTTAATTATGGGTGAAGGCACAATTGTTGTCAAAAATATACGCGTACCTGTACAAGATCTATTATTCGACCATCTCTTGCACTACGTGAATATAACCATAACTCTCCACCTAGTGTAGTTGGTGTTCTGTCAAACACTAATGATGTAGAGAAGGAACCGAATACAGGAGCACCGGCCGAGGTAGTCAAATAACGTTCATTCGTCACTACTACACCATTGTCATCTCTGACCTGATATTCAATACTTGCCTCGAAGGCTCTTGCAATACCCTCAATCGCTTGACCAGGCTCGACACGAGTTCCTGGTAGTGGTCGGAATACGACGATATTGCGAGATAAAGGTAATGGAACAATAAGACGATAGCCGGCGAACAATACATCCGGTGAGAAGCCAGGCCTACCCTGATTGGCCATAATCAGCTGATTAAGCGGAATCCCCATCTGACGAGATAAACCATATAACGATTGTCCAACCTCAACCTCATATATGAAGGCTGGTATGTTCAGAGGTACTCCCGCATAGATCAGGTTGATATTCGATATCTGAGGATTCAACCCAGCCATGATATCCGGCGTTGCAGAGAAACGTTGTCCTATGCTGTATAAGGTGTCTCCTGGACTTACAATATATAAGATTTCCGATCTCTGACCGATCCCTGTTTCCGATACAACGATCAATTGACCTGGATGAATCAGACCAGGATCTGTGAATGGTGGGAACAGAGCATTCGTTTGCTCAATAAGCTGTAACGGGCTTCCGAAGCGCTGTGAGACAGCATAAATCGTGTCGCCTGGTCGGATCGTGTACAGGTAATGAATACCTTCAACAATAGCCACTGCATATCACTCCCATCTATTTCGTTTAAGACATCATATACAACCAAACCAGTTAATATACCCCTTGAATATGATGAACTGAAACCTCTTGTCTACATTTCTCGTCAGTTTATGATAGGATAAGAGAGTTCATATATTCTTTATTCAGACCAGAAAAGGAAGTGTAACCCAACTATGACAGAATATATATACGAATCCGAAGATAACCTAGCCAGAAGTCATGCACCCCGAGCCTATAAGACATTCCCCAAATGGGCCAAATGGGCTATCATCCTATTTTTATGGGGGCTGCTAGTATTCGCCACCTACAGCTTAGCTCAATATTATATGGGTAACATTCGGCAGCAACTCAATCAGATTCAACAAACCAATGAAACTAACGTACAGGTCCTGACTGCTAAGCTTGCAGATCTGGAGCATAGCTTAACAGCACATCAGGAGCAAGCAACCGTACTCCAACAACAGTTCATTGCTGTTGAGAGTGAATTAGGCGCAGTTAAGGAAGAGATGTCATTAGCGGGAGATTCATTGAGTTCATCTGCAGATACGAAGCAAGCACTAGGCGAACGAATTACTGCACTTAGTAATGAGCTGGGAGAACTCCGCAAATTAATCAAGAAGCTGGAGGAGGCCGCTCGTGTATATTAGAAAAGTCTTACTTCTATCCATTGTATCCTTCACGATGATAGGTGCTTTCTTCTTTACATTCTATGATGAGGCTAATAGTTTGTCTGAACCTTATAAGCTAGCAATTACAGCTACAGCACCAATAGAGCAACGGCTAGACCGTATGCAATCGGAATTATCCGGTACACAGCTTACCTATGAAGGAATTTCTCAGGTAACCAGCTCTTCCCAAGACCAACTGTCGTCCATTCGCTCCGTTCTTAGTGAGCTGATCATGGAAACCGAGCTCGAGAGTGCACAATATATGGAGCAACAGAAAGCCATTGATGCGATGGTCATAGCGAGTGCTTCTCACAATAAAGAGGCATCAGGTATGCTAGATACCATATTATCGAAGGTTCTTGGTAAGCCTATTGGACAAACGTTCGGGAAGAGCGCTAATGTTAAAATTTTCTCACTCAAGGAAGCCGGCTATCGAGGATTTATGGCGAAAGTTAAGCTTCATGATCCATCTGCGATAAAGCTGGTGCTCTCAGGTGATACCATTGGCCATAAGGGCGAGACAACTAGTGCTGCAGCCAAGCGTACGGATGCAATTCTCGCTATTAACGGAGGGGGATTTGCCAAAAAGGATGGCTTACTCTATCCGATGGGAATAACGGTAGTTGATGGAGAAATCAAGACCTTCTCTCGCATAGATCTGAGCTTTATTGGATTTAATGGTGAGGGTAATCTGGTCGGTGGAGCTGTCACAACCAGAGGCGAGATTGAGGATATGAATATTAAGCAAGGTGCAACGTTCGTCCCTACCTTATTAAAAGGCGGCAAGAAATTAGCCATCCCTAAAGCCTATGCTAATACGAAGCACCCTCGTACATTGATCGGCCATTTCTCTAATGGTGACTTATTGTTCATCGTCATTGATGGCAGACAAAAAGGTAGCTCGGGTGTAACTTTAGAAGAGGCTCAGGATAAGCTGCTTGAATTTAATGTTCGTGATGCTTATACGCTCGATGGCGGTGGATCTAGCTCCTTCGTCTACAAGGGTAAGGTCTTAAATAGTCCCTCTGACGGTCGTGAGCGTAAGGTTGTATCTAGCTTTGTCATCGTCCCTTAGATCTAGACAGTTAAGATAAGAACATTAACCGAATGCGGCTCGATTTCTAGTGTTAGATTATCCTCGGAATTGAATATATCGCTTACTGAAGTCATGACATTATTAGGCTGATGAATATCATTATAGGAATCCTTGGATGGGGCTGTCACACAATGGAGCCTTGCCGTCGAATATCCAGCAGTCGGTAGCTGAAGTGTCACAACGTGATCCGGATGACGATTGACAATGGACAAGCGTAGTGAGGAATCACTTGATAACGTCGTTGCCACTATATCCAGTGCAGGTATCACAGTCTTCATACCAGTTACCGAATCGTTCACTTCGAAATAGTCGTTATCTGGCATCCAACAATCAACAACTGTATCACCCATATACTTTGTGAACACTTCGAACACAAAGTACGTTGATCTGAGTAGAACACCACCTTCATGCGTGAATATCGCACCACGCGTATTCACAGTAGGAGCGAAATTAGCCATGCCAACAACATCACAATGGCGCAAGCACTGATTCAGGAAGCAGGCGGTGAACACTGCATCAGCCATTGTGTAGCTGGCGTTCACATCATTAAGGTTGCGGGGAGTTATATAGTCCTCCGTAGGTGAATCGACATGCGGGTGATGCCATCCTCGCAAATTCCATTCATCAAAGGCAATACGGATCTTACCCAGATACCCGAATACACCGAGAATATACTTTGCCTTCAATATCTGTGACTCGATCTCCATCGTATAACGCATACAAGCCTCATATGGAGAGAGGTTGTTCTGTTGCCATAGAGGGTCCCAGTAACCATGAATAGAAATCCAATCCAGATACTTACCCGCTTCTCGGAGTAGATGCAAATTCCAATCCAGATCTGCAACACTTGCAGCAAGTACCTCAATGGTTGGATCAACACGCTTCATCATCTTCGCTGATTCTCTTACATATAACCCCCATTCAGCAGCTGTCTTGGCACCAATCTCTCCGGGCAAGTAGTTCTCGTTACCAATGCTCCAATATTTGACCTTGAATGGTTCAACATGACCATTAGCAATTCTTCGTTTGGCATACTTACCCTCATAAGATAAATTACAATATTCTACCCAATTGCTCATTTCCTCAGGGGTTCCACTACCTGCATTGGTACAGATATACGGCTCTGCTCCGATTTTACGACACAATGCAATAAATTCATCCGTACCGAAATGGTTGTTGTCCTCCACTCTCCATGCCTTATCGAAGGCTGGTTGACGAACAGGTCCAACTCCATCCTCCCAATGGTAACCAGAAACGTAACAGCCGCCGGGCCATCTGACAATCTGCGGATCTAAATTTGCAATCGCTTGCATAACATCCTTGCGCAATCCAATTTCATCTGCGAATGGTGAGCTTGGGTCATACAGTCCGCCGTAAACTTGGTTATGAAAATGTTCGATAAAGTGTCCATAAATCTTAGGATCTCGCTTACCCACAATGCGTTGACTATCAATGATAACCTTGGTCTCCATTGTCCGATTCTCCTTTGAAATTTAAATTTAGTCCATCTATTCTTTCATAATCTAACTTCTACATAACAACATGTGCAAAAATACAAGTAATCCTTGGTCACCATAGTGAGATCCTGCTTATTCAAAGAGGGTGGGATTGGGATGCCTACGCTTTCCAATAAAGTAGGTAGAACATCGACTGCCTACACTATTCCCTTGAAGAGTTAGGGGTATGAATCTCTGAATTCCCATTTGCTCTAAGCGCATCCCAACGTTGTTGGTCAGTGTATATAAGTAGAATATTCGGTCGCTTCATTCTTCACCTCTCCTATCCTGATGACCCTCTTAATTGTAAGTATACCTCTCCTCTCATAATTTCGAAATATAGTAATTTCAAGATAAGCTTAAACCCCAGACACCCAAGCTTTTTGGCAGGCAGATGCATATTCATATAGAGGGTTAATGATAAGTCATTAGAAGAGGGAGATGGCGAAAATTAAACATAGTCGATTGCATCTAGGTTTACTGTTCATAATTATTTCGACATTATTATTAGCAGCTTGTTCAGGGTCTAATGGACCTGCATCGGAGATCACAACCGAGAAGGTTCGGTTTTCTGAGGTTATCCGCTCAATCTTCTATGCTCCACATTACATTGCCATGGAGAAGGGATTTTTCGAGGAGGAAGGCATTGAGGTGGATATGGTTACCGCACAAGGCTCTGATAAGGGAGCAGCCGCACTTCTTGCTGGTACGGCAGACATCTCGCTTGTCGGTCCAGAAACGACCATATTCATCTTCAATCANNAACCTCTACTGACGGTTCATTCTTAATGTCACGTAGCAAGATCGATAACTTTTCTTGGAGCGATCTCGAGGGAAAGACTGTACTCGGTTGGCGTCCCGGAAGCGCACCGCAAGTAGTATTGAATTCATTACTGTTAATGAATGATGTAAAGGATGTCGAGGTCATTACTAACATTGCTGCCCCTGCATTACCCGGAGCCTTTATTAGTGGTCAAGGAGATTTCATCCAAGTGTTCGAGCCCGTTGCTTCCACGCTTGAGAAGGATGGCACAGCATTCTTCATCACATCACTTGGCAAAGAAATTGGCAATTTCCCAGAAACCTCCTACGTGGCTGAATCAGCATTCCTGAAGGAACATCCAACAATTGTGCAAGGCTGGGTTAATGCTGTCACCAAGGCTGCACAGTGGATTAATGATAGTCCAGCTGATGAGGCGGCGAAAGCATTATTGCCATATTTTGAAGGCGCTAGTGAAGAAAGTATTATACAATCCGTCGAACGTTATAAATCTCAGGATACATGGCTAACTAATCCAGAGTTGACTGAAGCGCAATTTACAACATTACAGCAGGTTCTAATCGACAATGATCTACTCCAAGAGGATCAGAAGGTCAATCTCGAGGATATTGCAGATATGACATTTGCTGAGAAAGCAGGGAAAGGAGCGAATTAACCCCATGCCACAAATTGAACTGCGCAATGTATCGTTAAGCTACTTCACCCTGCAGAGTGAAACTAAAGCGTTGCGTGAGATTCACTTAAGTGTGAAGGACGGGGAGTTTATAAGTCTTGTAGGTCCGAGCGGCTGTGGCAAGAGCACGCTGCTCTCCCTCATCTCAGGTATGATCAGACCTACTGAGGGTGAGGTGTTATTGTTCGGGGAAGCACTGAATCAGGCTTCCAATCGTGTTGGTTATATGCTGCAGCATGACTATCTGTTCGAATGGCGAGATGTTCTCAGCAATGTGATGCTCGGTGCAGAAATTCGCAGAATGAATATAAAGCAAGCAAGACAGAAGGCTCTTAAATTACTTGACCACTATGGCCTTGCTGAGTTTGCCCATTATAATCCGAACCAGCTCTCAGGTGGAATGCGTCAGCGAGTTGCACTCATCCGCACATTGATGACTGACCCAGATATCCTGTTACTCGATGAGCCCTTCTCCGCTATCGACTATCAGGCACGATTAACGCTACAGGATGAATTCTCGTCCATCATTCGAGATCAAGGCAAAACAGCAATTCTAGTAACTCATGACATATCCGAAGCCATCGCAATGGCGGACCGGGTTTGTGTTATGTCGGCTAGGCCCAGTACAATTACTACGGTTCACGAGATCCTTTTTGCAACTACACCACGACCTTCTCCCCTACAAGCTAGGCAAGAAACGGAATACAATTCATACTTCAATAATATATGGAAGGAGATGAAGGGTAGTGTCTCTGCCGATAAAGACTGAAGATAATGAATACAACAGGTCTCCCATTCCTTTTGCATATTCTCCCCAGTATGTAGCTTACCTTCGTATGAAGCGGAACAATCGATGGCTTGTTCGGACCGCACAACTACTCGTGCTCATCCTATTCCTTGGATGCTGGGAGTTATTCGCCATTGTTGGTTGGGTTGAGCCGATGCTAACAAGCCGTCCTTCTATAATCTTGGCCTCATTGTCTGATTTACTCGTCCATGGTAACATCCTCTATCACACATGGATTACAACAAAGGAAACGATCATAGGTATTGCGATATCCATGACGCTTGGAACATTCATTGCTATTCTGTTCTGGTGGTCGACCTTCGTCTCAAAGGTGCTCGACCCATATATCGTCGTCTTGAACGCTTTACCCAAGGTAGCACTTGGACCGATCTTCTATATCTGGCTAGGAGACCGAATGTCGATTTATGGTATGGCCATCGCAATTTCGATTATCGTCACCATCATCATGATAGAAAGTGGATTTAAAGAATTAAGCAAAAGCAAACTGAAGCTGATGGAGTCGCTAGGGGCCTCGCGCTTCCAAATGCTTGTCATGGTACTCCTTCCAGCAAGTATTCCTAATTTCGTTGCCACCATGAAGGTTAACGTAGGCTTAACCCTCGTAGGTGTCATCATGGGCGAATTTCTCTCATCCAAGGCAGGGTTAGGTTACTTAATTATCTATGGAGGACAAGTTTTTCAGATGAACCTGGTTATGACTAGCATCGTTCTGCTTGCCGTATTATCCATCATCTTATATGGAGTTGCAACTTATATGGGTAACAAGCTGCTTAAGAAATATCATTTTGAATGATCTTCATCCTTCACTAAGAGGAACCGCGGAAAATCACCCGCGGTTCTTCTTAGTGAAAAAAATGAGTTTACAAATCATCTCCCATTTAGTACTATACAACTATTAGGTTGAATAGTTGTATAGTCAGGAGGGCTGATTTTGGAACCTAGGGAATTTAAGGATTTTATATTTAGTCATTTTTCAAAAGTAAGTAAGGCATTCTCAAGTCCAAAGCGGTTTGAACTATTGGATTTATTGTCACAAAGTCCAAAAACAGTTGAAATGTTAGCTAAAGAAACGAGCATGAGTTTAGCTAACACCTCTAAGCATCTTCAATCTTTACTAGAATCAAAACTAGTTTCATTTAAAAAAGAAAAAAATTATGTGATTTACGAATTAGCAGATGAAAGTATTTCTGACATTCTATCTCGTATAAAGATACTTACAGAGATGCAGATGGTTGAGGTGAAGCATAAACGAATTAATTACATTTCCAAACCTTCTGAAATAGAAGCATTGTCTATTGAAGAGCTCACTGCTTTATTAAAAAGTGATACCACTGAATTAATTGATGTCCGACCAACAAGAGAATTTGAAGCAGGACATATTCCGGGAGCTATATCGATTCCTATAACCAACTTGAAAGAAATGCTAGCTTCACTTCCAAAAGATAAAAAAATCATTGCATATTGTAGAGGACCTTATTGTGTTTATGCTACCGAAGCCGTAGAGCTCTTACAAGAGCAAGGCTTCACAGCTTACTTGTTAGAAGCAGGCGTTCAAGATTGGAAGCAAGGTGGTTATAGATTAGATGAGCACCATTAAATTAGGGATAAAAAATAATATCGTCCTATTTTCCACATTAGTCCTTATCAATCTATTCGTAGGCTTTATGGTTGGACTAGAGCGAACTATTCTCCCAATTATTGGGGAAACGCATTTTGGACTTACCTCGGTAAGCGCTTCTTTGTCCTTCATTATTAGTTTTGGATTCTCAAAAGCTATTGTTAATTACTTTGCGGGACAGATCGCTGACCGGATAGGGAGAAAACAAGTCTTATTGTTAGGTTGGACTGTCGGTTTGTTTGTACCGATCCTTGTCATATTTGCACACTCTTGGTGGGTCATCGTTTTTGCAAACGTACTTTTAGGAATAAATCAAGGTTTAACATGGTCTATGACCCTTAATATGAAAATTGATTTGTCCAAAGGAAATCAGAGAGGTTTAGCGATTGGATTAAATGAATTTGCTGGCTATTTAGGTGTTGCTATAATGGCAGCAATTTCGGGTTACATTGCCTCTACCTATTCCCTGCGACCCGAACCGTTTTATATGGGAATTGTTATTGTTATTATCGGATTTTTATTATCTCTATTTGTGAAAGACACAAGTAAGCATTTGCAAATTGAGGCACAAACTAATAAATACATGGGCGTTATTAGTTCAAGAGAAGTCTTTAAAAGAACAACGTGGAAAGATAAAAACTTATCAAGCGTTAGTTTTGCAGGTCTCTCAACTAACTTAAAAGACGGAATGTCCTGGGGACTGTTTCCTTTCTTTTTTGCTTCGGCTGGTTTAACGGTTGGACAAATCGGTGTAATTGTGGCTGTTTATCCTGCTGCTTGGGGTTTTTTTCAGCTGTTCACAGGGATGTGGAGTGATCGAATTGGTCGGAAATGGTTAATAGCCATGGGTATGTGGGTGCAAGCTTTTGCTCTCTGGTGGATATTATTTGTTCATATCTATGCTCTATGGATTGTTGGAGCACTTATTTTGGGTATAGGAACAGCCGTGGTTTATCCTACTTTTGCGGCAGCAATCAGTGATGTTGCTCATCCTGGATGGCGAGCTACCTCAATGGGCGTGTTTCGTTTTTGGAGAGACAGCGGCTATGCAATTGGAGCCTTGTTAGCTGGGATATTAGCTGACATTCTAAACATAAGTTGGGCAATTGGATTGGTTGCATTCTTACCTTTAATAGCAGGGATAATGATTGTCCTGCATATGAAGGAAACATTGAAATCAAGCCCTTTATAGGGCTACAACGAATTTGCACTACAAGCTCGCCCAACTTAATGCCTTATTAATTATATAAACCTTCTTCGTTTCAACCACGCCTCACATAATGCAGGCCATTGTCTTGCTTCATTGTGCTGCTCAGCCAAACCAAGTCCATGGTTGCCGCTCTC
Organism: Caryophanales bacterium UBA4100; assembly: GCA_002383285.1. Classification (GTDB taxonomy): domain Bacteria; phylum Bacillota; class Bacilli; order Paenibacillales; family UBA4045; genus UBA4045. The sequence continues at coordinate 2,632 of DFXU01000081.1, read as the reverse complement.
GAACAAGTGCAAATCAAAGGGTACTTTGTTCCTCTGTAACCCCTCAGCGAACATCATCGCATTCTCCACTGGAACAGCTGAGTCATCCACTGTATGCCATAGGAATGTAGGCGGAGTTTGCTCCGTAATTTGCAGCTCATTAGACAGCAGCTCAATCATTGCCTGATCCTCCTGTTGTTCTCCTAACAAACACGATCTGCTGCCCTCGTGGGTATATGCCCCCATACTAATCACTGGATAACAGAGAACCATGACATCGGGACGGCTGCTTTCTCGTTCAACTTGATCCTCGCTAACCGGATTACCTTGATCATAATGTGTGCCTGCTGTCGATGCCAGGTGTCCACCTGCAGAGAAACCGAGGATTCCTACTCGGGATGTATCAATCCCCCACTCGACTGCATGATGCCGGGCAAGGCGAATTGCTCTAAGTGCATCGTTCATTGGGACTGGATGTCGATAAGGTGCGACGCGATAATTTAATACAATAGCCGATACCCCGATCCGATTTAACCACCTTGCCACTGGCTCCCCTTCGTGCTCTGCACGCCTTCCATAGCCACCCCCCGGACAGACAATCATCACAGGATTACCGTTGCCTTCCAACACATACGGTGTCAAGCTCGGGCACGCTTCATTGTTACCATGACTATCCAACATCACATCCGGCCATAAGCTGAAATTCTTATCCAAATTAGCACTCATGTTATCTAATCTCCTATTAATCTCAGTCTAGTCTTCTTAAATCCTTTCTTCCTCAAGGTGCTGCATAACCCTTAGATGCATCATCCAACACGAGTACCCAATCGTCATTGCGTCCCCTAGATGGCGGTGAGAACGATCTCTCTCCGTCATTAGGGAATTCCCCAATGTAATGGGATTTCCCTGTGCGGGGGTCGTACCAATGCGCAGTCGTGTGGCTGCCTGAGATCATGCCTAACCGCATACGAAGCGGCAAACCGTTCGAGCTGTATGCAAAGACATAATCCTCACCCCGGCATGCTTCTATATGATTCACTCCCTCGTAGTTGGCAACAAGTAATCCTGGATCGGGAACACGTTCGAAGAATGGCCTAGATTCGATTAGCTTCCTTATATAGCACATCTGACCAGACGCTGGACGTGTAATTGCCTCTTCCCAGTGGAGATGGAAGTAATCGTCCGTTTCTTTAATCATCGACCAGACGCAGTGGTGGCCGTAGGTATGACCGAAAGCTCCTGCGAATACCGCCCAATAGGCAGCTTGTCTGACATCCTTAGAATCGAAGTAACCGTTGGCAGCTTTGAAGTTTATTGGGTTCTCCTCGTAACAGGGCTCGCCGTCTAGAGTTGGCTTGATTGGCTTAAGCTCATAATCCTTTGTAACCATATCATAGTTCGGGTGGTTCAGTGCATGGTGACTGGATTGGATCATGTTGAAATCAAGCCAATCCTCTTCATGCACATGAAGCGATGAAGACTTCAAGCCATTAGGATGAAAGGTCATAAGTTGACGCTCACCGACAACTTCACGAATCCCTTCCGCCATTAAATGAACAATAGCAAAATGAATTCTTTCCGTCAATATACGGTCACCACCGAGAATCCAAACGATATTGTTCCTATTCTTAAATCTCTCCGCGATCCACGTACCATACTGACTCGCGTTAGATTCATTAAATATGACCGGGCCTCTGCCCCATCCGAGATTAAACTTGTCGCCCCATGTCGGCAGCATTCCGATATAGAGGCCGAGTTCCTCTGCTTTGTCGATTATAAAATCTACATGATCCCAATACCCATAAGACCCATCTGTCGATAGGTCAGGGAGAGTCGGATCGTACTCCCCGCGGTCATTCATCAGTAGAGGAGTCCGACCATACGCATTGCCCACAGTGAGTCCATCTAATTCTGCTAATGCTACGGCTTGGATGACATTGAAGCCTCGCTCAGCTCGATTCTGCAAATACAAGACGGCTTCCTCTTTATTTAGCTTATGGAAAAGCTCCCAAGCCGTATCACCTAACCAGAAGAAAGGTGTACCATCCATTCTTGCTAGAAATCGTTGGTTATCGCTGACCTTTAAACGTTGTATACCGTTTGAGTCCATCTGTTCATCACCTTCCATACAACAGGTTGTAATTATATCTTTAGTTTTCACCATAGCGAACGAATCATATCAACTGTATACTCAGCTAACTGCTGACCACCCTCCGGACCGACCTTATAGCTGCCAGGGATTGATCCATAGCTCCCACCCGCAATTGAACGCGGACTCGGAAGATACGTGCTTGCTCTTGTAAGTTGAATTAAGAAGGTCTGTGTTGCAGGACTGCGAACCTTGATTTGTATGCCATAATCCAAGTAATACTCGAATGGATTCGTTGCGATAGCAATCTCCCCGAGCCGCAAGATATGCACCTCTGCTGGGATCGACAATCCTGATCCAGCTTGCTGCTCCTCATAACGCCGAACGACATTCCGATGCCAGTTCATCTGACCAAATGCATTCGTAACATCGAAGTACCATCGCGGTGTACGCTTGATATTCGGATCCTCAACCAGCTTCAATAGCTCCCGTTCATACCATTCTTGAGCGGTACCGGCTTCTACTCTCGATGACATAGCACCCTCATCTGTTAATCGATATAAC
>DFXU01000108.1 GCA_002383285.1 Caryophanales bacterium UBA4100 | reverse complement strand
AATCCTTTCGCCACATTCAGAACACGAACGTTTGTTCTTATATTTTAACAGGAATTCACTTCCATTTCAAGCTCTGAATTGAAAGTTCTAATTGAAAGTTTGAATCTAAAGCTCAAAATTTAAAAGGATAATTAAGAAGAACAGCCCCATGAAAAGAATATTCTGATATACCTATTAATGCTAAAACAGTCGATGTTAAAACTCACAATAAAAAAACAATCACTTCTAAATGTCACCGCAAAAGCTTACAATGCTTAAACAGTCTCTGCTAAAATGTCACCGTTAATCAAGCTAATAATACTTAGACAGTCTCCGCTAAAATGTCAGACGTTAATCAAGCTAATAATGCTTAGACAGTCTCCGCTAAACCGTTCCCCGTAAAGCTAATTAAGCTAAATCTGTCACCGCTATACCGTTACCCTCTAAGCTAACTATGCTTAAACTGTCGCTACTAAAACAATATTAAAAGTATCACTATGTTATGATCTGAGGCAAAGGGATAAAGGTAAGAAGGAAATTATGTAGAGCAATTCAAGCACGCAGCTCAGCGATTAACATACATTCAGCCGAATAAATATACATTTTTTGCATAGGGAGTTCTAGAGAGTTCTAGAGAGTTCTAGAGAGTTCTAGAGAGTTCTAGAGAGTTCTGGAGGGAGTTCTAGAGAGTTCTGGAGGGAGTTCTAGAGAGAGTTAGAGAGAGTTAGGGAGAGTTAGGGAGAGTTAGGGAGAGTTAGAGAGAGTTAGAGAGAGTTAGAGAGAGTTAGTTGTAAACTCGCAACAAAAATGCCATGCTCGATCAATCTGAGCATGGCATTTCTAATGCAGTGCGCGTATTATACAGCCTTTTTGCGATTTCGAGTGTAGATATCAACATATACGGCAAGCACGAGAATAGAGCCTTTTACGATATATTGCCAGAAGGATTCAAGATTCATAATACTCATCCCGTTATCTAAGCTAGCCATAACCAATGCACCGATCAATGCCCCGGCAATCGTACCAATACCGCCCATCAAGCTTGTTCCGCCGATAACACACGCCGCAATGGCATCAAGCTCATACATTGTTCCCGCACTCATGGTCGCTGCATTCAACCTTGCTACTAGAACCAAGCCCGCGACCGCGGCTAATGAATTACATAATATGAAGACGATTAATATCCGACGTTTAATGTTAATCCCTGATAATCTAGCCGCCTCTGGATTACCACCTATCGCATAGATGTGTCTGCCGAAGGTCGTATTCTTCGAGATGAAGGAGAATACTAGAGCTAGCACGATGACCATCACAAACGGAACAGGTATTCCTTTGTAAGAGTTCATGATATTCACAAACCCTAGAATGAGCAAGCCATAGACTAGGATCTTCGTGATACTAAATGCCAACGGTTCGACCTCAAAGCCAAATTTCTGTCTAGCCGATCTCTTACGTAGGATAAGCAGTCCAGCGACACATAGAGCAATGATACCAAATATCCAACCAATGATATCCACCATATAGGATTGTCCAACCGACTTGAGTGAAGGTGAGAGAGGAGCGATGGTCACACTACCTGTAAGCCCAAACAACAGCCCTCTAAATACGAGCATTCCGCCTAATGTAACAATAAATGCTGGTACCGCCCGATAAGCTATAATCCAACCCTGGAAAAAACCAATACCCGCTCCTATCGCTAAGGTAACAATGATAACAGGTATCGTATTCCAGTCATACCAAACGTTTAGAATGGCTGCTATTCCTCCCATCAGTCCGACAAGCGAGCCAACGGATAAATCAATTTGTCCTGCTACAATGACTAGAACCATGCCAATGGCTAATATCGATGTGACTGACATTTGCAGGAATAGGTTTGATAGATTCGTTACAGAGAGAAACCGATCATGCATAAATGCAAACAAAATCCAGATTCCTAATAATGCACCAATCATGGTATATGCCCGGACATCAAGCTTAAACCATGCCACTTTTTTCTTATCTTCTACAATAACCTCAGTATGCATGCTCATCCTTTATTACCTCCTGTTGCGGCAGCTATAATATTTTCTTGAGTCGCTTCTTTAGCAGAGAATTCACCCGTTAATTTCCCTTCAGAGATAACAATAATCCGATGACTCATACCTAGAAGCTCGGGTAGCTCTGAGGATATCATGATAATGGCAACTCCCTGCTCCATCAGATCATTCATGATATTATATATTTCAAATTTAGCACCGACATCGATACCACGTGTTGGCTCATCTAGGATGAGTATCTTAGGTGTGGTCATTAACCATTTTCCCAAGACAACCTTCTGTTGATTACCCCCACTTAATGTACCTACAATGGTCTCAACAGAATTGGCTTTAATCCGTAATGATTTAATATATTGATCCCCACTAGCGATTTCTCGATTCTCATCAATGACACCCATTGGCGAAATCTTAAATAAACTGGCCAGCGTTACATTGCTCTTAATGTCCATGCCGAGAACTAGACCGAACCTCTTACGGTCCTCCGACACAAGAGCTAATCCATGCTTGATCGCATGCTCTGTGTTCTTAATCTTGACAAGCTTGCCATCAATCTCAACTGCGCCTTTACTCTGACCTTCATAGGCACCGAAGATGCTCATGATCAGCTCAGTTCTTCCAGCACCCATTAGCCCAGCTATCCCTAAAATTTCTCCTTTCCTTACTTCAAAAGAGACATTATCCACGACCTTCTTACCTGGAACAAATGGGTTTTGAACGGAATAATTCGATACCTTCATCACCACATCGCCCGAATGGGCTTCTCTTCTTGGATAGCGCTCCTTCAGCTCACGCCCAACCATCAACGCAATGATCTTATCCTCTGTTAACTCATCAATTGGGTGTGTTGCAATCGTCAAACCATCACGTAGAATCGTCACCGTATCGGCGACCGCGAGCACTTCATTCAGCTTATGGGATATATAAATGCAGGTTACTCCCCGTTTTTTGAATTCTCGTAGTATATCGAGTAGAATGTCTACTTCCTGCTCTGTTAAAGCAGCTGTTGGTTCATCCAGAATAAGAATTTGTGCTTTCTTAGACAATGCCTTCGCAATCTCTACCTGCTGCTGCTTGCCAATCCCCAAATTCCCTGTTAATTCCTCAGGGTTTAATCCTGTTAAGCCCACCTCTTGCAGCCACTTTTCGCTATCCCTAAATACGCGCTCCCAATTAATAATCCCAAAGCTGACAGGCTCGTTGCCTAAGAATAAATTCTCGCCAATCGATAAGGATTTCACTAAAGCAAGCTCCTGATAAATGATAGAAATACCTGCTTCTTCAGCATCCCTAATTTTGTGAAATTGCTTCTCTTCTCCATTAATCATAATCTGTCCATCGTAGGTGCCGAAGGGATATAAACCGCTTAGCACCTTCATTAGAGTCGATTTACCTGCACCATTCTCCCCACAAAGCGCGTGAACCTCACCTTTTTTCACTGAAATATTCACTTGATTCAACGCTTTAACACCGGGGAACTCCTTGGTAATATTCTTCATTTCCAAAGCAACTGTCATTCGCTTCACCTCATGATTAGGAAAGAGGGAAGTGTGAAGGCCATACGCTCCACATCTTCCCCTCTCCTTGTGATGTTACTCTAGTATTATATTCAGCGTCTTATTCTACTTTACGTTCTTGTATACATCCTCTTTCGTATGGAACCCATCAGCGATTAATGTTACATCGATATTGGATTTGTCTACAGCCAATGGGTCGAGAAGAATGGAAGGCACATCGATCTTGCCATTATTAATAACCTTGTCTGTTGTTATTTCTTCGCCATTCGCCATCTTAACAGCTATAGCTGCAACTTCTTCAGCTAACGCTTTTATTGGCTTGTAAACCGTCATGGTCTGTGTTCCTTCAACGATACGTTGAGCCGCTGCTAATTCCGCATCTTGACCAGACACGGGTACTTTACCGTCTAAGCCTTGTGATGCAAGCGCTTGAATAACACCACCAGCTGTTCCATCATTCGCCGCTACTACAGCATCAATCTTGTTGCTGTTAGCTGTTAATGCGTTCTCCATGTTCGCAAGTGCATTGGCTGGATTCCATTCCTTCGTAAATTGATCATATACAACCTCGATATCCCCTGAGTCTATGAGTGGCTGTAGGATGTTGAATGCGCCTTTCTTGAACAAGTGGGCATTATTATCTGTATCCGCCCCACCGATATATACATATTTACCCTTCGGCACTAATTTTGTGATCGCTGTTGCTTGCATTTCGCCTACACGCTCATTATCGAATGATACATATAAGTCTAGGTCAGAGTTTTTAATCAGACGGTCATAAGCTATAACCTTTATGCCTTCGGCATGAGCCTTCTCTATGATTGCCGCTGTTGCTTCAGCATTGTTAGGAACGACAACCAGTACATCAACACCTTGACTAATTAAGCTTTCCGCTTGTGAAATTTGCTTAGCATCATCATTGTTAGCAGCTTGAACATTCACTTCTGCACCTAATTTTTCTGCTGCTGCTACGAAGAAATCACGATCCTTCTGCCAGCGTTCTTCTTGCAGTGTAGCCATTGAGAAGCCAATGACAATCTTACCCTTTGAATCTGCGTCTTTACTTGTCGTGCTATTATCATTGTTGCCTGAGCTGCAAGCCGCCAGTGTGAATACTAGAACTAGAACCAATGCAGATAACACACTTTTTTTCATACTTTTCATTGTTTGTACCTCTCCCTTTTTCTTATAAAATGTAAATGCTTACAATATGAATATATCATCGTATAATCCTAGGGAGTTTATTCGTTTCTTCACTCTTTTGTTATTATCTGCACTTTATTGTTGATAATCATCTTCCGATATTCGGTCGGTGTAATACCATAAACTCTTCTGAACACTCTGCTGAAGTAGTTCGGGTCATTGTATCCAACCTCGAACGTAATCTCCTTCAAGCTTAACTCAGAGTCACACATGAGTGACTTCGCTCGTTCAATTCGACATTCTGTTAAATAGTCAATATAGTTAAGTCCTAGCTGCTCCTTAAATAGCTTACTAATATAATAAGGGCTTAGATTAACTCGGTCGGCGATCATCTCAAGTGAGATATCCATACTCGAATTCTCCATAATATATTGCTTGATCTGGTGTACAACGTCCGGCTTCACATTCTTATTCATCGTAATGGCAGATCGCATCATCTTCTCTAGCATACTGATCGTCTCCGTACGGAGCTGCTGGTAATGGGAAGCTTGAAAGGAATATAGCGGCCGCTCCGATTCAATCCCAAGCTCCTGCAGCATACGATAAGTAATCCACATCGTTTCAAGCGCCCGTTGCTGAGAGACCATTACACTCGCACCACACTTCTCATAATGCTCTATTAATCCGATGATTCTAATCTGAACCTGCTCCCAATTACCGAATCGAACATCGTCGATAATCAACCTCTCTAGCTGTCTTGCGTGCTGCTCCTGCTCAAATTCGGAGGAATTCATGGAATCACTATAGAATCGATACTTGGAGGGTATGGACATGTCGGAGGAAGCTAGCAGCGCCTCTTGATAGGACAATCGGATATGCTCCAAGGATGGGTACACATTGCCAATTCCAACAAAGCACTCGAGCTCAGGAAACCGTTGCAGTAAATTGATGATGATACGAACCAAGACTAACGCCTGGGAACGAAGGGATTTATTCTCCTCCCGGAATACAATAAGCGGAATTTGTCGACCTGTCATTGCGCCAATCCAACCATACATAGATTGCTGAAGCTGCTCCTTGACCATCATGTACCAGCGTTCTAATGCTTGTTTGTCTAAATTCTTCCCTTCCTTCGCATACATCATTAATGTCATCACAAGCGCTTCACGTTCAGGACTCCCACCGACTAAACCGAGCACCTCTTCAAGGTGAATATCATGAACATGATCGAACAACAATTGTGTAACTAAATCAGTCTGAGCCATTGGCATTAACTTAACTAGTTGATCCGCTAATTGCTGGTTCTGAGTATCCTTATCTCGATCATTGGTAATTTCCTCAAGTATCTCGTTGACCTTATCAATGATTACATCTGCCCTGCTTGGCTTAAGAATATAATCCTTCACCCTTAATCTGAGTGCTTTACGCGCATAATCGAACGTATCGAAGGCNNGAAGGCAGTAATCATTACAAATTTTATCTGCGGATGATCTGCTGCAATGGCTTCTATTGCTTCTAGACCGTTGATACCCGGCATTTTGATATCCATTAGTACTAATTCAGGCAGCCATTCATTCGCGATCTCAATCGCTCTTCTACCATTCTCGGCTTGTTTAAACTCATGTTGGTTGAATTGACTCCTTAATATTGCCTCTAAGCCATCTCTTTCAACCTGTTCGTCGTCTACGATCAATATTCTAGTCATCTCCGACTTTCCCCCTACAGATTCATTGATAGCGCTTAATGACCTTCGGTAAGTTTAATGTAATGGTTGTTCCTAAGCCTATCTCACTTGAAATATCGATTACATCATCCCGTCCATATAATAAACGTAACCGTCGAATCACGTTACTCAAGCCGATACCTGTGGAATGCCCTTCAGTATCTGCACTAACCTGCAGCTCACTAAGCACCTGCCCTATCTTGCCAGCATCCATTCCCGGTCCATCATCTTCGATCTGAACAACAACCGTTGTCTCTGTGTCCGTTATGCGCATACGAATAATTCCGCCTTCTTCGCGTGGCTCAACAGCGTAGATAACAGCGTTCTCAATAATCGGCTGAAGCGTCATGCCAGGTAGCTGGACCGAATACGTTCCCTCATCTGCTTCTAGCTCGAACTGAAGTCTATCGGTAAATCTAGCCTTCTGAATATCAATATACTGAAGCATAATGCTCACTTCATCGCCAAGTGTTACATCACGATCAAGCCTCTTCAAATTGTATCGCAGCAGTCCTGCCACACTTGCGATTAAATCGCTCGTTTCCTGTGAACCCTCAAGGTAAGCCTTCTTAGATAGTGTATTCAATGTATTGTAGAGAAAATGTGGGTTAATCTGACTCTGCAGGCTCTTGAGCTGACTTTCCTTCAGCAGCAGCTTCGATTCCTGGAGATCGCGCTCAAGCTGAGCCTTCTGCTGAATTTCTATAATAAGGTTGTTAATGTTAACTCTCATTCGATCGAAGGTTCGTGCTAGGAAGGCAATTTCATCATTGCTATCTACCTCGATCTCGAGATCAAAGCGGCCGCGAGATAACTCTCTAGCTGCATAGGTTAACTGCTTGATAGGTTTAGTAATACTTCTGGCAAAGTAATAAGAGAAAAGAACCATTAATAGCGATATTAATGCCATCATCCAAAACCCAAGCCGCCTCAGGTTTGAGCTCTGCTCAATAATGTTCCGATAAAATTGATCGTAGGTTCTTAGCTCCTTGCTGATTAACGTTAAGGTCGTCTCAGAGATGTACTTCGATATCTTCGTCGCTTCAACAAAGTAGCTATTCCGCTCCGTTCTATTATCCTGTTCATGCATCATGACGGTTAGATCGATACTTTCTATTAAGCTATCGATCATATTCTTATAGTTTCTAAGAGTGAAGCTGTTCCCCTGATCTCTTAGCTCATTCAATTCGTATTTAATGTCATTCACTTGGCGTCTATTATCGGATAGAATCTTCATTCTCTCTTCAGAAGGTGCCAACAAATAATTATTAAGCGTGTTTACAGCGTCCTGACTGCGGGTTGAGACTTCATTCATCTTCATGTACCGTTGAAGAATATCATTATATTGCTCTAAGGATTTCTGATTATAGTAGGTGAGGATTGTCCAGATTACGGCCATAATGAACACAACAATGACTGACAGCGTAATAATCTTCTGTTGTATATGACTCATCGCACGTCACCCGCTCTGAGCACCCTCACATCTGTATAATAGCCTACATTATTTAATGGCAGTATCTCACCCTTTAACCACTTCACCATCAGCCTAATACTCTCGGTACCCATAGCTTCAGGTGACTGCATCATTGTCGCTCTTATATATCCCTTCCGCATATAAGCCAAGGTTTCCGGATTATCATCGAAGGAATAAACGTAAAAGTTATCCAGTCGGGACCGCTTACCAACCTCTTGTACAATTAAAGTAGCCGAGTCCAGAGTAACCCCGATGAATGCCTCAGTATCTGGCTGTTCGTTCAGTAACTGCTTCGTAGCTTCCGTTATCTGTTCGGAAGTATGACCCGATGTTACAATCTGGTATTCAATGTTGGGATTCTTCTCGAAAGTATCGATTATGCCCTCTAGTCGAAGTCGCTGATACTCCTCTTCTCGATCTGACACCATGACAACTACCTTACCCGAGCCACGCATATCTTGAACGAGCTGACTTGCTATCATCTCGCCTCCCAATAAGTGGTTGGATCCGACATAGGTTTTACGCAAGCTGTCATTCATTGATACATCATTCGCTATCGTAATGACTGGAATACCATATTTCGCTGTCTTCAATTTGATAACCGTATTAAATTCCTCAGTATTCAGGCCTTGAACTATAATACCATCCACTTTGGAAGCGATTGCAATTTCAATGTGCTGCATGAAGTCTTCAAGGTTGGAGCGGTAGGTTCCCCAGAATTCTACCCCCACATTCAATTCCTCGCCTGCTGATAAGGCACCCCTCTCCACCTGATTCCAGAAGGGGGTATCCATCTCTTGTGAGATGACAACTAAGCGGTAGGGGATTTCCTCAGTATCCTCCGAGCTTGGGTTTACTACCTCTGAATTGAAGACCTTGACGAAGTAGTAGCCCGTGAAGATGAGACTAACCATACAGCCTACTAATAAGAGGAAAACAAGCACTTTCTGCATTCTCTTCTCCTCCCTTTCTGGCAAGAAAACCACGGTGTAACTAGTAGCATCATTTTAGCACACGCTATAAAAATATGTCAGACCAATAAGTGCTAGCCATACCAAATTAGTGCTATATTGATCATTAATCCACTAACTTGTTGCTCGCGGGACAGCCGTTTAAGCGCAAAAAAAACGCCAAAATCCTTTCATCCGGAATAGGTTTTGGCGTGATACTTACGTTTATTTTGTCCTTGGACAATCAGGGGTAAGTTCGTATAGGCTCTCCTGCTACATCATAAATCGCACAAATGAATTCCGTAGTTCTTGCTGCTGATTCGCCATTGATGAATGGTAGTCGGTTCTCATCGATCGACTGGATAAAGTCAACTGCTAGACGTTCGAAGAGCTGTTCATTCCCCCTAAAACCTTCTTCACACTTAGGCTTCTGAAGTCCAGTTACATGGAATGATTTTATCTCCAGGAAATTCGTGGTTATAGATCCCTCCGTACCGGATATTTCTATGGTTTCTTGATTTAATCCTTTGCAGGCCGTTGATGCTTGTATCATGCCAATAGCACCATTATTGTAATGAATAACTGCATACCCATGATCCTCTGTTTCGATATCGTGATAAATTTGAAACCGCTTAGCCGAGATAATTTCGCGGAACCCTCCACTTAACCATAAGACCAGATCAATAATATGACTTGCTTGCTGGATGAAGGGTCCTCCTCCATCTAACTCTTTCGTTCCATGCCAAGAGCTATAATATTCCTTCTCCCTGAAGTGCTTCAACGAAACATCTATTGCCGTAATTCGACCTAGCTCACCTGAGTCGAGAATTCCCTTAATATACTTCATATGATTACTAAATCTGTACATATAAGAAACCGCTAGCTTTACATCATGAGCTCTACAGCTCTCGATCATTAATAGTTGTTTACTAGGAGCAATATCGAGGGGTTTCTCACACAAACAGTGCAGTCCTGCTCTAGAAGCGGCAATTACCCCTTCGAAATGAGCAGCATTGGGTGAACAGATTATGGCTGCAGTTGCACTGGAATGCTGGGCTACCTCCCCCACATTAATCCCACTAAACGGAATTCCGTGCTTTGTTGCATATCTTCTTGCATTCTCACTATCTCGTCCAACCACACCAACAATAGCGACACCTTCTATGCTTGAGAAGGCCCTTAGATAGGAGAGACTAATTCCTCCATGACCAATGAGAATAACTCGATGTTTCTTCCTAATATCCATCATCCACTTCCCACCTCTGCTCCACTACCCGATACTATATCCTTCATTCTTCAAACCTTACTTCGCCTATTTAGTGAAATACGCTTTAACAACCGAATAAGCTAGCTTCGGACGACGATACCGGTCTACTATACCCTTGCTATTCTGTGTCATCGCTCGTGACATTAGAAAGCCAGGTCCTTCCGTCACTCGGCAATCGCAGAACTGCCAGATTAACATACCTGATACGTATGGTCGTGAGGAGTAAGCTTCTAAGTTAGATTCGATAATTTCAGCTTGACGTTCCTCGGTTCCTTTGACACGACTAGGATCGCGGTGACCATAATACCCATCCCCACCGAACTCACTCATGATCATAGGCTTACCCTCACCACCCGCTTCATCAGCCCAGCCTCTGGCCTGATCACACAGCTCGCCCGGATCTTCATCTCCATACCATCCTGGATACAGATTGAACGATACAATGTCTACTAAGTCAAAGCATAATTCCATATCTCTCTTATCAGAAGCGAAGGTAAGAGGCCGGCTTGCATCTAAGCTGCGAATTTGCTCCAATTGTTGCTTGTACATCAACCGTCCTTCTTCTGTGTGGCTAGCACATTCATTCAATACTCCCCAGATGACAATAGAAGGATGGTTTACATGCTGCTCCACCATCTCCCGATTCACAGCTGCACACTGCTCATTGAACTTCGGATGCAGCATCTTCTCTAGGCTTAAGCCCCGAGCATGATTCTCCTCCCAGACGAAAATTCCTCGCTCATCACATAAATCCAAGAATCGCTCGTCATTCGGATAATGGCTAGTACGAACACAGTTAGCCCCCATATCCTGCATCAAATCTAAGTCGGTTACCATTAATGGGAGCGGGAATGCAGTGCCAACCATAGGATGATCTTCATGCCGATTAAAGCCCTTTAAGATAATGTCCGCGCCATTAAGCTGGATTCGACTATCATTCGTGGAAATTGTTCGAAAGCCAACACGTTCAATTAGGTCATCAATGGGTACATTCTGACCGATCTCAAATAATTGAACTTTACACAAATATAATTCAGGATGCTCTACTGACCAAGCTTTTACTTTGGGACAAGAGAACCTACTTGTTATCGTAGCTTGTTCACCCGCTTTTACTGCGACTCCACCTATATCAAACTCAACAGCAGCAAGCCTTCCTCTTAGCTGGAAGGCTCGATCTATTGAGGAAATATTACGGATCGTCACTTGAACATCCGCTTGCCAGATGTCAAGCTCTTGCTCAAGTCCTTCCATTAATGAAGGAGTAAATTGTATTCTTTCTAAGAATACATCGGGCACTCTCTCCATCACGATAGGGCGAATAATTCCACCATACGTATAATAATCATTAGCGATATGAAGTGAAGAGTGCTCATGGAATGAATTATCTACAAATACCTGTAGCTCATGGCGCCCTGGTTCAACATCTAAGAGCACAACCGAGAACGCGGTATATGCATTATAATGCTCAGTCACCTGCTTCCCGTCCCAGTATATATTCGCTGTATGGCTAACACCTTTAAAGACGAAGCGAAGATGAGCTTTCTCATCCAAATCAATGAACCTTCTATACACCCCTCTACCTCTGTAAGTCAGCAACTCAGGGTGCATTTCCCAGCATCCGGGAACGGATAATCGATACTTATAATCGAGCTCTTCCTTATCTTGATCCTCAATCTGACCTTGACCCACAATAGCGAAGTCCCATAAGCCTTCTAGCTCTATATTCATTCTTACTTCATTGGTTTCGAATAATCGAATCATGAGTTCTGGCTTCTCCTCTACAATAAATTACGAATTGTCCCTACTCCTTAATTGCCCCGATCATGACACCTTTCACAAAATACCTCTGCAAGAATGGATATAAGAACAAGATAGGCACTGTTGCAATAATAATTGTAGCATACTTGATTGTCTCACCAACCGACATCTGATCACCCGAACCGACACCTACAGCCATAGAGCTTGTATCATTACTAATCAAGATTTCCCTAAGTATGAGCTGTAAAGGAAAAAGCGCACGATCTTGTAGGAATATTGTAGCAGAAAACCATGAATTCCAATGGGAAACCCCATAGAACAATATCATGACGGCTATAACAGGCATAGATAGTGGAAGAATTACACGGATTAATATCGACCAATCATTAGCTCCGTCAATTCGTGCTGATTCCTCTAAGCTCTCTGGCACAGCTTGGAATGCTGTTCGCATGATGATTAAATTAAATGCGCTCATCGCGGTCGGAATAATCAAGGCTAGCCGTGAATCTAGAAGGCCGACCTTCTGCACCATTAGATACAAGGGAATCAGACCACCCTCGAAAAACATTGTGAATACAATCATAAACATGATCACATTTTTTAACATCAAATTTTTCCGAGATAACCCATATGCCCCTAAGGAAGTAAGGATAATATTGACCAATGTCCCAACAACTACATAGAACAGAGTGTTTCCAAAGGCAATGATGATATTCGGATTATTGAACACCATCACATAAGCGTCCCATGTTAACCCATGTGGGTACAGAATTAATCCTCTATTCTGAACCACATATTGCGGATCGCTAAGTGAGGAGAATAATACATAAATTAATGGGTACAGAGTAATGAACGACAATCCAATCATCATAAGTGTATTACTAGAGTCAAACAATCTTTCCCCGAGGGATCTCTTCATTAACATAACGTTCTCCTCCTCACCATAATTTGGTTTCCCCTAGCTTCTTGGCAATGGCATTGGCCAATATCAGCAGGGCGAAGCTGATTACAGCATTAAAGAGCCCAACAGCCGCACTATAGCTGAAGTTAGCTTCTAGAATACCCTTTCGATACACATAGGTTTGAATCACATCTGACGTTTCATAGATGATCGGGTTATACATCAGGATGATCTTCTCAAAGCCAACTGACATAAATTTTCCAATAAATAAAATTAACATGATGGTGACTGTAGGCATAATCCCGGGTATAGTGACGTGCCACAACTGCTTCCATCGATTAGCTCCATCAATATGAGCAGCTTCATATATGGTAGGGTTAACGTTACTAACAGCTGCCAAATATATGATAGAGCTCCAGCCGATGTTCTGCCACACCTCCGATGAGATATATAAGAATCTGAACCATTCCGCTGAACGCATGAAGGGTATGGGATCTACGTTGAAAAAGGCCATCATGTTATTGATTAATCCGTCTCTGGCTAGGAAATCAAACATAATTCCAACAATAACTACCAAGGATATAAAGTGAGGCATATACGAAATCGTTTGTACGGCTCTCTTCAATTTATTACTTCGCAATTCATTCAATAGCAGCGCTAATATAATTCCTGCCGGGAAGAAGAATATAAGACTATACAAGCTTAATAATAGAGTATTACCCAATATCCTCCAGAAGAAGATACTGCCGAAGAAGTCTTCAAAGTGCTTAATTCCCACCCATGGACTTCCTAGAAAACCTTTCGAAGGAATGAAATCCTTAAATGCGATTTGTAGACCGTACATTGGACCATATTGGAATATCGCATAATACGCGATCACAGGAAGAAGCATCATATATATAATATTATTCCTACTTAAATCCTTGCCCAATCTATAGAAAAATGATGTCATAAGTGCCCTCCTTAAGAGAAAGAAAGCCGGAACATGCATACCGGCTTTCCGAGATTCACATTCTTATTATTAGAATTTAACGTTTTAAGTAACGATCAAGAGCCGCTTGCTGTATGGCAACAGCTTCTTCAATGCCAATACTCTTCAAATTGTCGATATAAGCTGGGAAGCTATCTAATGGCTCCACGCCCATAATAAATTTAACTACCATCTCATCTGAGTAAGTATTGATATCATTCATGATTGAAGCCAATTTACTACTCTCTTCAGAGGTTAATGTCATCGGAGGAAGCTGTATCTTATTCTCAGCTTTACCCCAAGCATCAAGCGCAGCAAGCTGCTGTGGATATTTCATCTGCTGGAGGAAGGATTGAACATCCTGCACGAATGGTCCACCAAAGTGAGTTCGCATATATTGAGCTTGAGCTTGTTTAAAGGCCAAGCCATCAGGGTTTTTCGTAATTTGCTCCGTATATTGAGGTGCACCGTCTACGACCTCGTAGCTTTCACCCTTGATACCGAAGTTAAATAGCATACTACCTTCTTCGCTATAGCCTAGATCTAGCCATTTTACAATTTCAGCTGGATTCTTAGCTGCTGAAGTAATGGCCGCACCATGCTCACCTGGGTACGATGGACTAATCTGTCCAGCTGCTGAATTCTCTCCTTTTATCAATGAAGGATTTGCTAGTGGAACTAGATCGAATGTCGGATGGTCTTTAACCAGATCCAGATATTTACCAATACTACCGCTTGCAAATCCATAGAAGGCTCCAAGCGTATGTCCAGTTACTTTTGCATCCTTCAGTTTTCCATCTACAGCCGCAAAATCAGGGTCGATCAAACCTTTTTCATACCAGCTTGTCATCGTTGTTAAGAATTGTTGATACTCAGGTTGAATTTCACCGTACTTGACAACACCATCCTCTTGATAGAACTTGGCCATAATACCCCATGCACCAATCAATTGATTTAGAGCTTCATTACGCACTTCACCAGCACTGAATAAGAATGGAACCTCATCCTTCTGATTATTGCCATTCGGATCTTCATTCAGGAATGCCGATAGAACAGTTTCCCACTCGTCTATCGTGGTCGGTGGCTTAAGGTTGAGCTTTATCAGCCAATCCATTCTCATCATAGGGCCATAGTAAATTTTTATTTTGTCATCCTGACGTATGAATGGGAATGAGTAGATATCCCCTCCATCTGTTTTGATCATATTTGCAATGTCTGGATTGTCCGCTAGGAATTTATTGAAATTAGGTGCATGCTCTTCGATTAATTCATTTAATCGGATGATCGTGCCTTCTTTAATCGCATTCTGTGGACCCCTTGGCACAGTTAACCAGTTGGTCTGAATAACATCTGGTAAATTTCCTGATGCAACCATTAGATTGAATTGTTCCGTAACCTGAGCGCTGTCACCACCAGGATGCTTGAATTCCACTTTAGTACCTGTGATCTTTTCTAATTCCTTATAAGCGCCTACTTCGTTAAAGTTAGATAACGTTGCTGCTGAATCTCCATCCATACCAACCCAATAAGACATCACAGCTGGATAACCTACCTCACCTACAGGAGTATTATTGGAGCTTGTCTCACCTGGAGTATTCGCGTTCTTCTCTGGTGTATCATTATCTGCACAGCCTGCGAGCAGCATCGCGATTAGAACAGATATAAGCACCACCGTTAATCCTTTGTCCCACCTTGTCTTCATCAAAACGTTAACCCCCTTCAAAGTTGTAAGAGAATATATCTCTCACAACAACTGTAAGATGAATACAGCTTGGTGGATATAATGTGTTATCAAGATGAGTAAATCCAGTTCAAGATTATCTATATTCCATGTTCAAGATGAATAAACCCATATTAAGCTTTGTCTATTTCACCTTGGTTCCCTTGATTATTCCGTAGCTGTTCTCGAAATCTCCCTGGCGTAACTCCCTCGATTTTCTTAAATACCTTGGTTAATACAATGTTATTCGAGTAGCCCACTTGTAAGGCTATCTCATTGATTGTCATATCCTCAGCGAGCAACCGTTTTGTATGTTCAATACGAATTCGGGTTATAAAGTCAGTCATGTTCTCGCCACTATACTTCTTAAAGAAAGCAGAGACATAAATTGAATTCAGTCCGAGGTAATCAGCTATCATCGTCAACCCTAGATTGTTATCATAATAATGTGCTTCGATAAAATCAGTAAGCTTCTTGTACAAGAGATCGTGATGGTCCGTACGATCCTCTTTAATTAAGCTACAAACGTCCATATACATCTTCTTTATCCGTCCAAACATCTGCAGAGCAGTTGCAGTCTCGGCATTGTACTTCATTGGGTCACTATCACTTGGGAAGAAGTCCTTGTAATCCATTCGCTGTGTATTTAATATCTTTAGTATAGTGCTCTGTAAATCCAAGAACAGCCAATGTCCCATGTCCGGAGACAGAGGGTTGGGTGTAAAGTTGATCTGATAAATCTTGTCTAGCAGTCTTTCCACATTATCTGCATCGCCATTCTTCATATAATTTGTCAATTGAACCTCCAAATCCATCGGATAATGATACGATTTGGTTTCCAGATTGCTTACTTCATCATAGTAGAGAATAGAGTCTGACCCTTGTACCATCTTATAGCTGATCGCCACGATCGCTTCATCATAGCATTCCACTATGGTATCTATTCCAGCATGTTGAGCGCTTACCCCAACTGTAATCCAGGTTTCAAATCGTTCTTTCATGACTTCCATTAGCTGATGAATGAAGGCAGTAACCTGTTTATCGAATCCATTAGCTTGTCCGTCCACATTGATTAGAACTACGATTCTGTTCTTCTCTAATTCTAGGACATAACCACTTTCGTCTAGCATTTCATTACTAAGATTAGTCAGGATGAAGCGGATCAACGCCCATTCTCGCTCCGTATCGTCTTTCATAAATCGCGAAGCTTCATCGATATTTACGATAACTACAGCGAAATTCTCGTAGTCAAAATAAACACCCATAAATTCCATATCATCCTTGGTTATCGATTGGGTATCCACCTGCCCACGCACGAGTCGGGATAGGAATTCTGCTCGAATAATGGGAAGCTGTTGAGACAGCCTATTCTTTAGCTGATGCTCAGTTCCGAATAACGATTCAACCGTATCTTTAATTAATTTCAACTCATTATACTTATCGATTTCATTGGCAGATCTTCCCCGGACAATCATGTGAACAACATCCCGAATCGGGCCATATTGCTTACGTGTCATATAGATAGAAATCAGAATCCCAGCAATTAGACAAGCCAATACCGTTATTATGCTCCACTTTTTCACTGAGTTTACTTGTATGAGAACAACTTTTTTGGGAAATACCGAAAGATAGGTCCACCCATTCCCCTCAGAGGTCGTATACGCAACGAAACGTTCTTCACCTTCCTCTTGATGAAGAAATTCGCCATCTTGTTTATTTAAATGCTGCTTATACGAGTCACTCCAGTTCCTCCCATCGTTCGGACCCATTATGATATTCTTCTCTTGATTGAGAATATAGACCGTTCCGTCATGAAGACCTTCGACTCCCTCAAGAACATTTCGAAATTGCTGTTCATTTATGAGAATAATCAAGCTTCCTTGTATATTGGTCGGTTCACCGACCGGTAGTGAGTGAGCATAAGTTACAATGGATTCTTGTTTAATATTACTTGTCGTTATTTGGGTGGGTACATAAGAATTATAATGATAACCAAGTAGAATATCATTCTTATACTGTTCATAGGTCATATCTGTGTACGTATAAATTTGATTGAAGAACGTATATGAATCTGTCTTCATTGTAGGTGTGAGGATCGTATCGCTTTTGGCAAAGTAAACATAGTAGTCATAGAACGAGGAGTTATATGGACCAAATCTAGACAATTCCCTCATATACTCAATAGATGCATATTGATCCTTGGAGGATGTCTGCGTATTCCCCTTCTGCATGAGCACCTGCTGTCTAGGACTGAAGGCAATTTGCTTCATGAGGTAATCAATTTCTTGCGTCTGGCTATTCATAATGTGCTTGATTTGTTCAAGTATTGCGGAATTCGAACGATAGGCATTATGAATCATGATCTGTTCGATCTTCATATAAACGACACTTCCAATAATGACAGGAATTAAGAAGATAATGAGATAAGATACAAGTAGAGTGACGAAAACACTTCTTCTGCGACGACTTGTTTCTTTCCATGTCCTATTCCATCTGTCCATATGACCATCCCTTCAATAAGCATTAAAGCCTATGAACATTAATTATAGTCTAGGATTTTCATTACAACAATTCACGATTGCTGTATTCTAGTTATCCATTATCAAGATTCATTATCCATTATTAAGATTATTGTTAGGGAAGAATATATGAAAGAAGAACTGCTAGTCAATTCAAATTCCTACTACTTATTAAGATCTAATTTGTGTATAATTATATCTTGTGTGCAACGGATAATGAATTTCCTGAGAGGGGAAACTCAAAAAAACATAGTAAAGGAGTAGGAAATTGAATTTACAACAACTCAAGCGCTCATGGTTTTCAAATGTTAGAATGGACGTATTAGCAGGTATGACGGTAGCTTTCGCGCTAATACCCGAGGCAATTGCTTTCTCCATCATTGCTGGGGTGGATCCCATGGTCGGGCTGTACGCTTCATTCTGTATTGCTGTTATTATATCTATTGTTGGCGGAAGACCAGGGATGATTTCTGCTGCCACAGGAGCTATGGCCTTGCTCATGGTTACCTTAGTTGCTAATCATGGTGTCGAATATTTGTTCGCCGCTACCGTATTAACTGGTATTATCCAAATCATTATGGGTGTATTAAAGTTTGGCAAGTACATTACCTTTATCCCCCATTCCGTCATGATTGGATTTGTTAATGCATTGGCTATACTCATATTCATGGCTCAATTACCCCAATTTGTAGGTGAGTCCTGGCTTATGTATGTTATGGTTGCTGCAACTTTAGCTATCATTTATTTATTACCACGGATTACCAAAGCGGTTCCCTCCGCACTTGTTGCCATCGTAGTGATTACTGCTATCGTTATCTTCTCTGGCATCAATATGAGTACAGTAGGAGATATGGGTAATATTTCTCGTCAGTTACCTTTCTTCCATCTACCGGGTATAGAATTATCCTTGGAGACACTGTGGATTATTCTCCCTACTTCCATAACATTGGCCATAGTAGGTGTATTGGAATCGCTCCTAACCGCAACGATCGTGGATGAAATGACAGAAACCAAGAGCAATAAGAACAAAGAAATTAGAGGTCAAGGTATCGCTAACACGATAACTGGATTCTTCGGAGGAATGGCAGGCTGTGCAATGATTGGACAATCCGTTATTAATGTGAAATCTGGCGGAAGAGGTCGTTTATCTGCTATGGTTGCCGGTACATTCCTACTGTTCCTTATTATTGTGTTGGGGGATGTTGTCAAACAAATACCCATGGCCGCACTAGTAGGCGTAATGATCATGGTGTCAATCGGAACATTCGACTGGCAATCCTTACGAGATTTAAGAAGAATTCCATTCGCGGACAGCCTTGTTATGATTACTACGGTAACGATTGTTGTATATACCCACGATTTAGCGAGAGGTGTTCTTGCAGGTGTCGTGATGAGTGCCATTATATTCGGATGGAAGATGTCACGGCTGAGAGCATCAACCAGCACGGAAAATGAAACCAAAAAATACCGAATATCCGGCCAGCTGTTCTTTGGAACGATGTCACATTTCATAGAATTGTTCGACTTTAATAACGATCCTGACCACATCGTTATCGACTTTCAATCATCCCATGTCTGGGATCATTCAGCGGTAACAGCAATAGCAAAGGTAATCTATCGATATAAACAAACCAACAAAAAGGTGAGCATCGTTGGATTAAACGATGAAAGCAGAAAAATAGTTGATCAAATCGGGCTATCCTCTCCCTCCGGTCACTAAACCAACAAAAAAAACCGATCACTAGGCAATATAGCCTGTGATCGGTTTTTTTGTTGCATTTATTTGATGATCATGACTGGGCATTTGGCATGCTTAGCAACCTTATGACTTACACTTCCAAGCATAAATTCTTGCAGTGCATTAAGCCCACGACTTCCAATTAAGATAACCTCGACGTTATTATTCTTTGCGTATTCTACGATAGATGGTCCTGGTTCACCGCGAATGATTTTCATTTCATAGCTCACGCCCGCATCTTGCGCCTTCTTCTCAATGGCGTGCATTTTCTGTTGTCGAAGCTCAGCAATTCCCTCTGTATCTAAATTACGAAGCACGTCTGCTTTTGAAGTCTTACTATCGACTACATACAATACGACCACATGGGCGTCGGGGTCAATCTTTGCCATGTCAATTGCCTTTTCTGCTGCTCTTAACGCATGTGCCGAACCGTCTGCCGCTAATAGAATCTTCTTAAACATATATGCATCCGTCCTCTCAAATTTACTTAATAATAATAATGACATCATCTGATCTCAAAGTCAAAAAAACCTAGAATCTATAATTTTTTCTCACTAGTGACATCATCATCGACATAGTATAATTGCATGGTCTAAAATTTGCGGCAGGCTAGCTGTTAGCTTCAGGAGGTTAATTGTACATGACCAATAAAGCGATGAAAGAAGGCGTCAATCGACTCCCATTTCAAACTAGCTTTTTCTACGGTTGGCTGATGGTTGCAGTCAGCGGAATGGGCATCTTCTTCTCTGGCCCCGGCCAGACGTTCTCTAATTCTGTATTCATAGAATCTTATCTGCTTGATTTTAACATGAGCCAAACTTCTCTTTCATTCATATATTCCATAGCCACGCTGACCTCAGGTGTACTGCTATTCTTCATTGGACGGTTGGTCGACCGGTTTGGTCGTAGACTTATGATGACCATGGCGGCTCTTATGCTTGGTCTGGCATGCTTCTTCAATAGCTTTATTACTGGTCCAATTATGCTATTCTTCGGTTTTTTTATGATTCGATACTTCGGGCAGGGCTCGATGACGCTTATCCCTAATACATTGGTGTCACAGTGGTTTATTAAATATAGGGGGCGTGCCTTAAGCTTTGCTGGACTCGGCGGATTAATTGGGGCTGCCAGCTTCCCACCGCTCATTAATTGGCTCATTGAAGACTACGGCTGGCAGCAAACGTGGCGTATTCTGGGAATCATACTTATTGTTTTCTTTATGCCAATGGCCTTATATCTCGTGCGCAATCGACCTGAGGATGTTGGCTTGTTACCAGACGGGGTGAAGGAGGAACGCATACCTCAGAACGGTGAACCTCCACTAATCACTGAGCGATCTTGGACGTTGTCAGAAGCAACGAGGACACGAGCATTCTGGTTTATCCTTGTATGCGGTGCGATTCCGGCAATGATTAACACAGGAATTACCTTCCAGATATTCTCCATTCTAGGCGAGAAAAGTGTTAGTCGAATGGAGACAGCATTCGTACTAAGCTTAATTCCACTCGTTAGCTTCAGCTGCTCACTACTATCAGGATTCATCGTTGAGCGTGTAAAGGTTCATCGAATGCTTAGTCTTACATTTGCTATTAGCATTGCAACCCCGCTCTTACTTATATATGCCCACTCCTACTCTGTGGTTATTGTATTTGCTATTGCTTGGGGTATTGCTCAAGGCTTCATGAACATTCCAATGGGTATCATCTGGCCGAATTATTACGGTCGTCAACATTTAGGAAGTATACAGAGTGTGACGCATGCTGCAGGAGTTATAGGGTCTGCCCTTGGCCCTATTCAATTCGGGTGGGCTTATGATCAGTTCGGCAGTTATACTGGCGTGCTTGTCTTCTCTTCGTTCATCTGGGCCATGGGCGCAGCACTAGCCTTCTTCGCAGCACCTCCACAGCTAAAAAAACGTTAGTCGTTATAATCGTTGTTAATCATTAAAATCAATATTTCTCATAAAGGGTAGAACACATCTCATGTGCAACAAATCGGTTGTCAAGTTGACTTGTTTATCAAGTAATTGATAAACTATTAATTGATACGTATTGTATCTAAATAATAAGGAGTGAACACGATGCGTACTATTCTCAGCTTGTTGCTTGCATTCTCATTAATGCTGACCTCATTATCTTGCCTGTCCGCTAAAGCACCCGTAGATATTATTAATAACCATTGGGCGGAGGACACGCTACAGAGCTGGATTGAGCGTGAGTGGTTTCCCTATGATGAGGCTATCCGTCCCAATGACCATGTTACCCGTGCCGAGTTTTCGGCCTTAGTTAATCAAGCCTTCAATTTTACTTCTACCGCCCAATCTGTATCGTATAAGGATTTACCACTGGATCATTGGGCCTATCAGCAGATCTCTATTGCCTTCAAGGCGGGTTATATGCAGGGTAATGAGTCCAATCAGATAGAACCAGACCGCCCAGCTTCGCGACAAGAGACTGCGCTTATGCTTAGCCTAATTCTAGACCTTGATAAGTCTCAAGATATCCAATTATCCATGTTTACAGACTCCTCCACTATCGCGGAGTGGTCACAGTCAGCAATATCCAGCCTAGTTGCAGCCCAAATACTGAAGGGAGATTCCAACGGGGAATTTCGACCACGTGCATTAATGACTAGGGCGGAAGCCATCGTTGCGATCGACGCTGCATTCAATTACAAGATGAACTATCTAACAAGGCCTCAGCTATCCAAGCTTCAGCCTCCAACACCCACAAGGCTTAAGGTAAGCGCCAACCGTAGATTTCTAACACACGCTGACAATACTCCTTTCTTCTGGTTGGGAGATACAGCTTGGGAAATAGCGCATCGGTTAGATCGAAGCGAGGTTCTTATCTACTTGCAGAGTGCTGTTGACAATGGAATTAATGTTATCCAATTTGCTGCACTGACGGAGCTAAGTCAATTAACTGAACCGAACGCCTATGACGACTTACCCTTAATAGATAAGAATCCCACTAAACCTGCCGTTACACCTGGTAACAATCCGAGCCTCGCTTCGGAATATGACTATTGGGATCATGTCGACTATATTATCGATATAGCTGAATCCCTGGGCATATATGTAGCTCTACTACCAAGCTGGGGCAGTTACTTATGGGAGAACAAGGGCCAACGATCGGATCCCATCTTCCAAGCAAAGAATGCTACTGAGTACGGTGAATGGCTTGGACGCAGATATGCAGAGAAGAACAATATGATTTGGGTGCTTGGTGGTGATCGTATTCCAGATTCTAGGGAGAAATTAACCATTGTTCGCAATATGGCGAAGGGTCTAGAGTTAGGTGGTGGTACACAAATAAAAACGTATCACCCATGGGGTGGTAAATCATCGTCTGATTACTTTCACGATGATGACTGGTTAGATTTTAATAGCTACCAATCTGGTCATCCATCTAGGGACTATGCAAATTACAATTTTGCCCAATCAGACTATGCTAAGGTAAGCATCAAGCCGACCATCGACATCGAACCTCGATACGAGCATCTTCCCATTAAATTCAATCTAGCCAATGGCAGATTTGATGCATATGACACTAGACAGGCCGCATATTGGTCCCTGTTTGCTGGCGCCTTCGGTCATACCTACGGTCACAATAGCATCTGGCAGATGTACGAGGCGGATCAAGATCCAGCCATTGGTGTATCAAGCTACTGGATGGAGGCTATTCATGCTGAAGGCAGAACTACAATGAAGTGGCTTAGGGCGCTCATTGAAGCAAGACCTATACTAGACAGGATACCGGATCAGTCCCTAATTGCAGATGACTTATCCGGTGCTAATAAGATAATGGGGACACGAGGAGATGACTATGCATTCATCTATAGCTCTTCAGGACATTCCTTCAGCATTAACATGGGCAAGATCTCAGGTGAAACCGTATCTGCATCTTGGTACAATCCCAGAACCGGAGGCTTTACATACATTAATCATTATCCGAACACTGGAAAAAAAACCTTCACCCCTCCCTCTAAAGGTCGGGGTAACGATTGGGTATTAGTACTCGATGATAAATCAAGAAGCGACAGCTAGCGGAAAAACTTCTTTAACATCGGTGGAGTCACAAGCGTTGTAATAATCACCATAATCACAATGGAGGTAAAGTATTCTTGCATGACTAACCCTGTTTGCAGCCCTGTCGCACCAATTATTAACGCAACCTCACCTCTACTCACCATACCTGATCCGATAACCAAGGATGATTTTGCATTAAAGCCGGTTAGACGTGCTCCGACCCATCCGCCAACTAGCTTGGTAATAATTGCGATAATAGTGATGACAATCACGAACCACCACTGAGCAGCAATACCCTCGAAGGATACATTCAGACCAATACTAACAAAGAATATCGGAACAAAAATTGAGTAAGCAATCGGTTCAATTTTCTCCTCTACCGTGTGCTTATGAGTAGTCTGGGAGACAGCTATTCCTGCACAGAATGCGCCGATAATTCCAGCCATCTGTAGATACTCCGCAAAGTATACAAAGGCGAAGCATATGAATAAAGCACTCGTAATCACTGACTCTGTTAATCTGGCTGGTGACATCCACTTCATAACTTTCGGAACTACTAACCAGCCTACAACGAATACGACAATGAAGAATAGAATTTTCTTACCTATGATCAAGCCAATCGATATATCATTTCCCGTGCCAACTACACTCATCATAACTGTGAGTAGGATAACAACCAGCACATCATCGATCACTGCCGCTCCCAGGATCGTTGTTCCTTCGCGGGAGTTCAATTTATTCATTTCCTTTAATACTTGAACAGATATACTTACCGAGGTTGCACAGAATATAACACCGAAGAATAATGCATAGGTCTGGTCAAACCCGAAGGCAATTGCTGAGTAATACCCCCCGACAAACGGAAGGATAATTCCCCCTATGGCAACCGCCAATGCAGATTTCCAGTTCTGCTTAAGCTGCTCCAGATCGGTTTCTAAGCCTGCAATAAACATAAGTAGCAGCACACCGATCTCCGACAATTCATTAATAAAGCTGCCTTGCTCAATCCAACCAAGCACCGCGGGCCCTAAGATAATTCCGACAATCAATTTACCAAGCACAGCAGGCTGCCCGATACGAACCGATAAATCTCCTGCAATCTTCGTAAAGAATAAGATTAATACCAAGTAAAGAATGAATTCCATGAGAGTACCTCCAATAGTATTATGATTATTGTATCCAAAAAAATAAAAAGAAGTAGCCCTTGGTGCAGGCTCCTCCGTAATTCTTAATTCGATATGAAGTTCTTTATTATCGTACATGAAAATTTACCTTGATGCAAAATTACCAATCATTCCTCGTTAATGTTCTCGCCACCATGTGTACGTAGGAAATCCGGCATCTCCAACTGTCACCGTTTCTCCGATTCTGGGTGTGGCCAAAGCCACATGCCGATTACCCGCCGCTCGAAATACACGTTCTATCGGATCAGTCCAGCTATGCAATGCTAATGTAAATGCACCCCAGTGAATTGGAATCATCAGCTTACCTCGGACATCCAGCTGAGCTTGCACCGTTTGTTCCGGCATCATATGTACAGGTAACCAACGCTCATCATATTGCCCACATTCCATTAAGGTCAGATCGAACGGACCGTATTTCTCTCCAATTGCTGCGAAATGTTCACCATATCCGCTGTCTCCACTGAAGAATATTCTCGTATCCTTCGAAGCAATGACCCATGAGCACCATAGCGTGGCAAAGCGGTCCTGTACGCTTCTTCCAGAGAAATGTCTGGCAGGTGTAGCCGTTAATGTTATTCCACAATACTCTGTTTGCTCCCACCAATCATGCTCTTTGATTCTCTCTTGTGATACTCCCCACCGGGTTAGATGAGCACCTAACCCTAGTGGAACGAAGAACATCTTTACCTTATCCTTCAATTGCTGAATCGAGCTATAGTCGAGATGATCATAATGATCGTGTGAGAGTATAACAGCATCAATCTGTGGCAGCTGATCGATAGTAATCGGTAGCTGCTGACTATAACGCTTTCCCCCGAAGGCAGGGAATGGAGACGGTACTTTACCTAACATAGGGTCTAGCATAATATTCAGCCCATTCATTTGTATGAATATCGCTGAATGTCCTAACCATGTTACTCTAGTGAGCTTATTTTCTATATCTTGCATGAGCAATGTATCCATTAGCTTGACGGGCACTGACCTCTTGGGTTTTCCATTGGGCTTCCCT
Source organism: Caryophanales bacterium UBA4100 (assembly GCA_002383285.1). Lineage (GTDB taxonomy): Bacteria > Bacillota > Bacilli > Paenibacillales > UBA4045 > UBA4045. The sequence continues at coordinate 4,355 of DFXU01000108.1, read as the reverse complement.
TTTATCAATTCAGTGAGCACACCTAATGTAGTTTTCAAATCCATACTCATAGAAGTAGGAGCTTGATTCATGAATTTCCCATCGACGAAGTTTACAGATTGTTGAATTCGATTCTTGTATTCCTGCAATGCCCTGCCGCTTCCACCAAGAGGCGGGTAATACCTTATAACTATGTATGCAACAATCGCTGCAAGTACAATGATTAATATACAGATAAATAGCAGAAACATGAATCTACCTCACCTATTCTTATTCTTATTCTTATTCTTATTCTTGTTCTTATTCTTATTCTTATTCTTATTCTTATTCTTATTCTTATTCTTGTTATTCTTGTTCTTGTCGTCCCCTTGCTCACCCTCGTCTTCCTTCTCTTCCTTATGCTCATGATATTCAATCTGAGTTTGCCCCATAATGCTATCGAATGGAGAAAATCGACTATCTGGAATTTCTTTGCGAATAAGTACCCGCGCCATTATATATATAGTCAGAATGAATACGGGTAGGATGAGAGATAATAATAACACATATGAAAAACCCATCACTTCACACCCCTAGCTCCAAGCTAACTGTTAAAAAAGTCATAGTCTCTCTTACGTAACTGAACGTGCGAGGTTTCATTCTTCGATAGCAATGAGATTATTCGTTCATCTTGCTGAGCCAAAAAACTACGACAGCTAGATTAACATACAACTCTATATAGGAGCATGATATGTTGCTTTTCATGTTTAAAAACATCGGGATAAACAATATAACATTGAGAAACATTGGAATGAGAATAAAGAATGGCTTCAAGCGGACACAGGAGTCGCTATTGTGGTGAAATCATGGATAAAACGAAGTTAAGCGGACACAGAAGCCGCTATTTAGTGATATAGCAGTCCAAAAACCCTGTTTTGAACGAAATAAAGGATCTCCTGTCCGCCACTATACGAAAATCAGTCAAAAGTTCACAAATAACAGATTGTATGTCCGGATAGGTCCTCCGGTATGTACATATTCATGGCTTCATCTAATCGACAGACGCTTTCCCTGCATATGAGGTACATGTCTGATAGTTAATCTTGCTGTCGTAAGAAAAAAAAGAAACCCAGTGGTATAAGGTTTCTTGACAATATCTAATACTGTTCAATACGTATTATACACATTCTCGCACTCTTCGCCCGTCGGCTGGTAGAAGCAATGCAGCTTGTAGCGTGCTACCAATGGCTGATTGTACCAGGTAGCGGGACAATCACCTGGAGGTCGGAAATACCATAAGCTGAATTTGGCCGGCCATAGCCGCTCGCCATCTATCGCCCTCCGGGCTAGGCGCTTCTCGCGTTCCCTTGCCTTCTGATAGAAGTATCCGTGTATGGTCGCTTCGAATGCGTGCGGCTGGTAAACCATATGCGAAATGGTCCGCAGCCCTTTGAAATCCGAGCAATTTGCTCTGATCCGATTGATGCCCACATTGCCCACCATGAGCATGCCCTGTTCCCCTTCTCCTTCAGCTTCAGCACGAAGTAATCTTGCTAGGAGCTCAACATCCTGCTCTCTAGCCTTTACAACAGCCATAGGTTCACCTCATTAATATGTTATACACCTAGGATATTGTAATCGAAGTGAATGGGTGCTAAATTCTATAACGATTTATACGTATCGTCAATCAATTAACGCTACTCTTAGCGTTACTATGTATTACAAATTCGTTAAATCTTCTCCTTGCAGCCTCATTTATCCAACAGCGCATGTTTCAGCGCAACAGTGCAGTTCATGAGGAGCTATAACGCTGAAACATGCGCTGTTCACTCCGAGAGTTAGTTTTTACAGCAAATCGTACATTTACGAGGTACAATAGCGCTATTCCACACGCAAACTGCCATCTGCATACCATATGAACCTAACCCACAAGACGCACATTCTCCTACGATAAGCTTACTACTATGTGAGCAGAGAGATTCGATAAAAACATATAACACCGCCACAATGTATAGAACACGGGAAAAACGAACAAATCCCCGTCAGCAGGCTGACAGGGATTCGTTCGTTCGAGTATTATGATGGGCTCGGAGGGATTCGAACCCACGACCAATTGATTAAGAGTCAACTGCTCTACCAGCTGAGCTAACGACCCGAAANNTCAACTGCTCTACCAACTGAGCTACGAGCCCGTAAAAAACACCTTTGTTAATGTATCATGATATCCGAAACTTATCAAGAGTTTACTCGAACAAAATCGATTTAAAATACTGGTAATATTCTTACTTTATACACAATTTCATTCAGACGTCATTCTGAATGCATCCGCGATCAGCTCATACGAGCGAACCCGCGCCTTCTCATCATGAATTGGACTGTTGATCAGAATCTCACCCACATTATAATCCGTACCCATCTGCAGCAGCTTCTCCTTCACCTGTGTCGGTGTACCAATAATTCTTCGTTGCCGAATTTGCTGTATATGCAACAGATCAAGCTCTCTGTATGGATAAGCCGCTGCAGTCTGCACGGATGGCAAGAACTCCATCTCAATTCCTTTCCTAATACCAAGAAACAATAAATCACTGCTGGTTGCCAATCGATTCGCTTCTTCCTCTGATTCCGCACAGATCGCTAATGTAGCTATCATTGATCGAGGATGACTCTCAAGAGACGGATGAGGCTGGAAATGCTCGTTGTAATATCCGATTGCTTGTTCTCCACCAGGTGTACCGAAGAACTCTGCAAAGCCGTATGAAGTACCGAGCATAGCCGCGATTCTCGCACTCTCGTCGCTTGAGCCTAACAGCCATATCTCTGGTGCTGTTGGTATAGATGGGGAAGCCGTTAGCTTCTCAAACGGATGTCCCGCTGGCATCTCGTCATAGAAGTAGCCGACAATATCAAGAACCTGTTGAGGGTATTTACTTACATCAACGTGCTTATCCTGCTGCAGTGCTCTTGTCGCAAGCGGCATTCCACCTGGTGCACGTCCGAGTCCCAGATCAATACGACCGGGGTGAAGCGCCTCTAGCAGACGAAAATTCTCAGCGACCTTATACGCGCTGTAATGCGGGAGCATAATACCGCCTGAACCCACTCGAATACGCGGGGTAGCAGCAGCCAGATGCGCGATCAGCACCTCGGGGCTTGAGAAGGCGAGCGCTGGCATAGCGTGATGCTCAGACACCCAGAACCTGCTATAGCCTAATGTATCCGCAGCTTGAACAAGACGTGTTGATTGCTGTAACGCTTCCGTTGCTGTCTGACCTTCACTGATGAATACTTGATCTAGAACACCTAGCTTTATCATATATGCTATTCTCCTCATTTATTATAAGTTAATTACTTTTCGTAACTAATTCTAATAAATGATCTCCATAATGTCAAAGGTTCATTCATCCATCAGGATTTAACAAGCTCCGTTACACGCTCTAGCATATTATTAATCTGGGCGATAGCTACTCCAAAGTTCGTTATGGGTACATGACCTTGCTCTGATCGTGCCACCCGACTCATCATTTGCTTACGATTAAACATACATCCGCCGCAATGAATGATAAGCTTAAATTTCCCCAGCTGATCCGGGAAGTCGTTTCCTGCAATCACTGTAATATCCAGCTTGCCGCCGACCTTCTGTTCAAGCCACGCTGGCAGCTTCTCCCTCCCGATATCCCCTAACAGAGGATGATGCGTGCAGGCTTCAGCTATCAAGACTGCATCACCTGGCTTTAATGTATTAATCGTTTCGGCACCCTTAATGAATGCATTCAAGTCACCCTTCTGCCGAGCCATCAGGATGGAGAAAGAAGTTAGAGGTATGTCACTCGGCAGAATTTCATTCACTTGCTTGAATACCTGCGAATCAGTAACAACCAGATCAGGTTTAAACTTTAACATCTTAATGACATGCTCTAATTCTTGTACGGTTACCGTCAGAGAGCAAGCATGATGATCCAGAATATCTCTTATGACCTGAGCTTGCGGCAAGATTAAGCGACCTTTAGGCGCTTGAATATCCTGCGGTGCGACCAGAATCACAAGATCCTTCGGTTTGATCAGATCACCGAGCAAGCTTGAACGTTCGAACTCAGTCGGCGCATACGTCTGTATAGCCATTTTTAAAGTGTTTATATTAATCAGCTTTTTCGAGCTCACTTTGACAAAGGGGATATCGAACTCCATAAGAAGCGGCTCTATGTCCAGATAATGATCATCGATCTTGTTAATAACTCCGATGACGTTAATATGGCGCTTGACTAACATTTTGTACCACTCTTGCTCTAGTTTATAATCATTCTCATCCGTAAATATAAGGATAGCCAGATCCGTTCGTTCTACTATTTCCTTGGTTTTCTGGATACGCAGCTGTCCAATCTCACCTTCATCATCTATCC